>DATIAI010000110.1:0-4478 GCA_035458065.1 Algoriphagus sp.
CGGCTATCGCCGTGGTCAGCGAGCGGGATTTCAGCCGATTCAATGAAACTTCTCCTGTCAATGCATTCAATCAAAAAGCCGGAGTAAGAATCGAAGAGCGTGCACCGGCCAGCTACCGGGTTTCGATCCGCGGGAGTTCGCTTCGATCGCCTTTTGGAGTACGAAATGTAAAAGTGTATTGGAATGAAGTTCCTTTCACTGCTCCTGATGGGACTACAGCTTTAAATCTGCTGGATTTGTCCAATATCAAAAGCGCTGAAGTAGTAAAAGGTCCATCCGGAAGCATTTATGGAGCTGGAAATGGTGGAGCAATATCCTTTTTCAGTCGTCCAGATCTGACTGGAAACCGAGTTTCAACGGAGTTTTTGACAGGAGATTTCGGATTGAGCCGGTTTAGATTGGGACTTTCCCAACAAGTGGGAGAAAGTGGGGTAGAAGCTTCTTTTGTCAGCCAAAAATCAGACGGATATCGGGAACACTCGGCAGTTGATCGACAAGTTTTTCAGTTGGGAAGCTTTTTTCCAGTTTCTGAAAAGCAGGAAATACGAACGCAACTCTTGATCTCAGACCTCGATTACCAGATTCCGGGAGCACTCAATGCTGATCAAGTTGCTGCCGATCCAACTCAAGCTCGCCCTGGATCAGTCAATCAAAACAGCTCCATTTCCCAGCAGGCGATTTTACTTTCTTTGGGACATTTATATCGCTTTTCGGAGAAAACCAGCAACAACACCACGCTTTACCTAAATACCAATGACTTCGAAAATCCCTTCATTTTGGATTATAAAAAGGAATTGGGTTTTGGATATGGCTTGAGGACTAAGTTTACACATGACGGAGAAATTGCTGGAAAAACCTTGCGATTGATAGCCGGAGGAGAATATCAGAACGGGTTGACGGACGCTCAAAACTTCGGAAATAGAGACGGTGTTGCCGATACCGTTCGCTTTGCGGATAAGCTGAGGGCTTACCAAGGCTTTTTATTCCAACAGGCTGAAGTGAATTTCACAGAAAAGCTATTGTTCACTTTGGGCTTGAGTGAGAACTTCTCCGGTTACGAAATCGATCGACAAATTGATGCCAGCGGAGGACCTACCGGAGTTCAATCCCGTAAATTCGATCCGATCGTCGTGCCGAGAGCAGCTTTGAATTATAGAATGAATGCTTTCAGCTCGGTTTATGGTTCGATTAGCAGCGGTTTTTCGCCTCCAACAATCGACGAAGTTCGAACCAATGAGGGAAGTTTGAACTTGGATCTGGAAGCCGAAAGAGGCGTCAATTACGAAGTTGGTTATCGATTAGGTAGAGAAAAATTCAACTTCGAGCTGATCGGCTATTTATTGAAGCTGGACGAGACAATCACCACTTACACAAACGAAAACGGAGTAGTGCTTTTCCGAAATGCGGGTTCTACTGACCAAAAAGGGATCGAAGCAGCATTGGATTATGCCATTTTCAGAAATTCAACCGGGTTTTTCAAGGACCTCTTGATCGGAACCGCCTATACCGGTCAGTTTTTCAAGTTTGATAACTATTCCAAGCAGGACAATGACTTTTCAGGAAATGACCTGACAGGCGTGCCTCCTCATAATCTGGTCAGCCGGATTGATTTGAGAACTTCAATTGGTTTTTATGCGAATCTGACCCATCAGTTTACCGATGAAATCCCGCTCAATGATGCCAATACCGTGTACCAGGAATCCTACAATCTGGTGAACCTTCGATTTGGATTTGTCCGGACTTTTGGAAACTGGGATTTGGAGCTTTTTGCAGGAGTGGATAATATGCTGGATGAAAGCTATTCCTTGGGCAATGACCTGAATGCTTTCGCAGGAAGATATTATCAGCCCGCTCCGACAAGGAATTGGTATGGGGGAGTGAAAGTGGGGTTGAATTATTAAAAATTAGACACAAGATATTAGACACAAGATTCAAGAACTGGACAGAATTAACGCTTAGCAACAAATCTTATCCTAACTTAAAACACTAGCACGACCATTTGCACCTTCAATACTGATATGAAGAAACTGTTACTTTTCCCCTTTTTATTGCTTCTGATTTCTACCGGAATATCGTTTTCACAGGAAGAAAAAACTGAAGCCAAATGGATTCCCCGTGATCCACAAAAGTTTGAATCGGTTCATTCAGGCACATTCAATGGTCAGAAAATTAGCTTTAAAGCAATTGTCGGCGAGACATTTTTGAAAAATAGCAAAGGTGAAGTGACTGGCGCCCTTTGGTCAACTTCCTAGATCCGTGACGGAGTAGATACTTCCAAAAGACCGGTGATGTTTGTTTTTAATGGCGGTCCGGGTTCGGCTTCGGTTTGGTTGCACATGGGGTTTTTCGGCCCCAAGGTGGTAAAAACAGACTCCAATGCCCTTGAAGATGACGGCGCCGCTCCCTATAAGTTTGTAGAAAATAATCAGGCTTTGCTGGATTTGACCGATTTGGTCTTTATTGATCCGATCGGAACAGGCTTTAGCCAAGTAGAAGGCGTAGGCAAAACATCCGATTTTTGGGGACTAAACGAAGATGCGGCCTCCATCGCTCAGTTTATGCGGATTTGGGTCACGCAAAATGGTCGATGGCAGGCGCCGAAATTTCTGGCAGGTGAAAGTTTTGGAACAACGCGAGCTGCGAAAGTTGCCGAAGTTTTGGAAGATGGTGGCCAAAGCATGGCTCTCAATGGGATTATCCTGATTTCCCAGGCTTTGGATTATGCGGGTTCCTCAAGCTGGGCCGACAATCTGACCTCATTTTTCACCTACCTACCTTCCCAAGCAGTGACTGCTTGGTACCATGGCAAGGCTGGGCAGGGAAAAACCATCGAGGCATTTGCACAAGAGGCGAGAGAGTTTGCTTATGGAGATTATTTGAAGTCACTTTTTTTGGGTGAAAAGCAAACTCAAGCAGAGAAGGAAGCGATCGCCGAAAAACTGGCCTATTTCACCGGATTGGAAAAGAATTACATCCTTCACTCCGACAACCAGATCCTGATGCACCGTTTCAAGAAGGAATTGCTCCGCTCTGAAGGAAAAGCGATCGGAACGCTGGATGGAAGGTATTTGGCAGTAGAAACGGACAAAGTTGCCGAAGGTCCAGTCTTGGGTGACCCAAGCAGCTACATGACAGGGTCGGCCTATACTGCGGTGTTCAACGACTACCTGCTGCGGGATTTGAAAGTGACGATGGACCGGCCCTATCTGACTTCTGCGACCGGGATGGGCGGCAGCTGGAACTGGAAGCCTGTGCCGGATGGGGCCTATTATGAGCCCAGTTATGTCAGTACTGCGAGATCGCTCAGCGAGGCCATGCACCGAAATACAAGGATGCAGGTGATGGTTGCTAATGGGTACTACGATCTGATCACGCCGTTTTTTGATGCGGAATACACTTTTTCAAGACATGATTTTCCACAGGAGAGAATCCATATGACCTACTATGAAGCCGGTCACATGATGTATAACCGGCAGGAGGATTTTGATGCGTTGGCAAAGGATGTACGGGAGTTTTTGGAGGGAGTTTTGAAATAAATAGTTAGCAAGGGAACAAATCCTGTGTCAATCAGCCTTACCAATTAAAAATAGCTATAAATGCAAATACCAGATTTCAACGCCGAAGAAGTAACAAAAATCATCCGCGGCCGCCGTTCGCAATTTGTCGCACAATTCAAAGAAAACGATCCTATCGATGACTCCATCATCGAAGAAATGCTCGAAAATGCCAATTGGGCACCGACTCACAAAGTCACCCAACCTTGGAGATTTATCGTCTACACCGGAGCGGGCTTAAAGAAATTTGCGGACTACCAAGCCGAGATGTACAAGATGCGGGCTGAAAAAAACGGCACCAACTTTATCGAGGCGACTTATCAGAAATTCAAAGAGCAGCCATTGAAAGCCTCTCATGTGATCGCAATATTGATGAAGAGAACTGAAGGTTCTGGCATTCCTGTGATGGAAGAAATCGCCGCCACAGCCATGGCAGTTCAAAATATGTATCTGACTGCCTGTGCCCATGGATTGGCTTGCTATTGGGGGACGGGTGGACCAACCTTCTGGGGTGAAGCGAGAGAAGATTTCGGACTGGAAGGGGAAGATATGCTGATGGGCTTCTTTTACGTCGCTAAGCCTGCTACAGACAATTGGCCGGAAGGCAAGCGCGAGCCGATTGCGGATAAAGTTGGGTGGATCAGAGAATAAGGTGATTTGTTATTGAGTTATTAAAAAAAGGAAGGTGAAAGTCTTCCTTTTTTTGATTTACGAATTACGGTTTTCGATGAGAAGGGTTAATTCAAGCTTTCATTCCTACGCCTGAACCGGGAGAGATTTTAAAACTTTAGATTTCTTACTTCAGATTTTAGAATTCACTTCCTCCCCCACCCAAAAAATCCCACTCCCCACAATCTCAGTAATCCCTTCCGGTACTTCCAATTGGGTCAGGTATATTAATGGAAGCATGAGCTTGCCGTTTTC
>DATIAI010000111.1:0-3770 GCA_035458065.1 Algoriphagus sp.
TTTTTCGTCGCTCAGATTGGGAGCGGCAATCAAAATTGCTTCCGAACGGTAAATGACCTCTACTTCTTTAAGGCCGTTGCTCAAGAGCGTGCTTCCTGAGCTTACAATGTCACACACGGCATCGGCAAGGCCAATGCTTGGCGCGATTTCAACCGAACCGCTGATTTCGTGGATTTCAGCCTGAATTCCTTCGGATTTCAGGTAGTCACCAAGGATTTTTGGATAGGAAGTGGCAATGTTTTTTCCCTGGAAATAAGAAACGCCGGGATACTCTTCGCCTTTTGGAATAGCGAGAGATAGTCTGCATTTGGAGAAGCCTAGTTTCTTAAGGGTCAGGACTTCTTTATCTTTTTCGACGACTTCATTTTGCCCGACTATTCCCAAATCTGCCACTCCATCGGCTACATAGCCCGGAATATCATCGTCACGAAGAAAGAGGAATTCGACCGGGAAATTGGTGGAAGTGGACTTGAGTTTGCCCGTTCCGTTGTAAAATTTGATGCCGCACTCTTTGATAAGGCTGAGTGAGTCATCGGAAAGTCTGCCGCTTTTTTGCACGGCAATGCGGATGATTTGTTCCATGGGGACAAGTTACGCTTGGAAAGTTTTGGATTGAAGAAAATTTTGGTGGATGGCCAAATCCCTGTCATCAGCCTCACCGGGTGGGTATATAAAAGTCTTCCTCAGGAGGAATGATGGAAATGATGCAGCATGTGGGCATGCTGTACAATTGCTAAAAATTCAATATTTCTATTGGTGTTTTCCATTTACGTCGGCAAAGATAGGCGCGGAATGAAAATATGCAAATCCGGGAAAGTGTTTTTCAACCTAAAAAAGGGAAATGAATAAAAACAAACGATAAATAGTTGACGGAATCGGGCTTTTTCCGCCATTAAAGCAATGAAGAAAATTCCGAATTGGGCTTCCATGTAAGTAAACCTTTGCATGATTTATCCAGCATTGTGTTTAATTGGAAATTGCGTTGTAGTTTGATGAAGATTTATCCCCATCCTTCCAAATGTTACGACTTTCCCGGCCAGCACTGATTTTCTCAATGCTTTTTTGTTTATCCACTTTTGTAGTATCAGCTCAGGATACCAATTGGGTTCTTAAGTATGGCAAATACAGCTGTACTGCAAGTAAGTTTAGAAACGGGTCTTATGAATATATTCCCCGGGGGTCTTTTACCATTGATAAAAATGGATCTTATTCTTATTTGGGCTTTGAAAAACCCAGTACAGGAAAATTTGTGATTGATAAAGCTGGAAATTTATTATTCACCGGAGGCTATCTAGACAAAGGTCAGGCAGAAAAAATTGATCGGCCTAACAAATTCTTTCTTGTGTTCCCGACCAATCCTGATAATCGGTGGACTTGTACCTGTGTGGAATAAATGGGTCGATCATTGATTGACAATCTTAAGTTGATAATGACGAATCGGTTTTTCACCCATCAGGTGCTCAATGAAATAATCCCAACGCTTTTTGGTAAAGTAATCGCCCGGAGGCCGTCCGAAACTGTGGTTTCTGCTCGGCCAGATAAACAGATCAAAGTCTTTTCCGGCCTTAATCAGATTTTCGGCAAGTTTGAAGGTGGCCGAAGGATTTACGTTTTCGTCGAGTCCTCCATGTGCCAACAGCAAATGTCCTTTTAGATTTGCCGCATTGGTGATGTTGGACTGTTCGTGGTAATAATCTCCAACAGGATATCCCATGTACATTTCCGGCCACCAGGCTTTTTCCATGCGGAAATCATGATCTCCTGCAGAGGCAACCCCGACTTTGTAAAAATCCGGATGTAAAAGCATTGCCCTACCTGCATCGTACCCTCCTGCAGAATGCCCGAAAATTCCAACTTTTGTAATATCCAAAAACCGCTCTTTGCTTGCCAACTGAGTAATTGCCAAGACGTGGTCGGTGGTGCCATCTCCGAGATTTCGGTAGGACACATCCGAAAACGCCTTTGACCGTCCAAAACCTCCCAAACCATCCACGGTCACTACCACAAATCCAAGCTCTGCCATGGGTTGCTGATGTCCGAGAATTGCAGATTTGAAGGTTTTAGGTGTGGTTGAGGTATGCGGCCCAGTGTAGGTGTAATCGATGACCGGATATTTTTCTTTGGAGCTAAATGTGGTCGGAAGAAAGTAAACCCCGTGGATTTCGGTTTTTTTGTCTTTGGCAATGGCTGTGAAAGGCACCGGGAACTTGTATCCCCGCTTCTGAAGATTGGAAATATTGGCTTCAGAGATTTTCTGGAGGTGTTTTCCGGTCTTCAAATCCAAAAGTATCGATTGGGTGGGTTGGCTCACGGTGGAGTAATTGTCCACTGCCAACTTTCCATCAGAGGAAATATAGATTTCATGATAGGCATTTTCAGGTGTGAGCAATTGCAGGTTGGAACCGTCCAGATTTACGCTGTACAAGTGATTGAAATAAGGATTCCTTCCCGGTTCTCTTCCTGAAGCTTCGAAATATAAAATGCCATTATCTTCATCCAGATGACTCAGTTTGTTGACCACAAACTCGCCGGAGGTAATCGGATTTAGCTCTTTTCCAGTATTCCAATCATATAGGTAAAGTTGGTTCCAGCCGGATTTTTCAGAACTGATGATGAATTGTCCATTTTTTAGCCTGCGGAAAACATTGTCTCGATTAATGTGAGTGGAAGATGATTCAGAGTAGATTTTCCGGCTTTCCAAACTTTCTCCGTCGATCTCAAGCAGGTGAAATTCTTTGTAACCTCTTGGCAGATAAAAACCACTCAGCGATTTGCTGTCATCTGCCCAGCGCAAGTTGATGCCGATGAAATGGGGGGAGGAGAGTTCAGTGAGCTTTTTTTCCGACTTCTTTTCCAAGTCAAAAATGACCGGAATGTACATCACCACTGTGGAATCCCCCGGAGATCCGCGGTAATAAGAAACCAATTCAGGCCGGAATTTCTCATCCTTGCTGAAGTCCAGGAGGTACATCTTTTCAGCAATCCTCAAATCCACGATTTGGGTGAAAATCTTTTTGGAATCGGGAGACCAGGTGACGGAAAAGTGAGCAGGCCGCTCTCCGTTTTCACCATAAATCAGATCACTCCAGCCGTAAAAAGAGGCGTATTCAAAGTCTTTTTTGCCATCGAAACTCACCTGAGTCTCTTCTCCAGTAGTCAGATTTTTCACAAAAAGGTTGTAATTTCTTGTAAAAGCCTTCCATTTTCTGTCCGGAGAAAAAGTCTCCATTTCATTTCTTTCTGACATCGGAATGGATTCGAGGGAGCCGTTTTCGGTGTTCCAATTCCAGTTATGATTTCTCCATTGAAAAGTGACGGTTTTCCCATTGACAAGAGAAACCCTTTCAATTGGAAGATTGGCCTGATCGACACTTTCCCCGGTTTTATCCTGAATGAGCTTCGCCAAAACTTCATGGTCAAAGGCAATTTGAGTTTCAAGTGTCTGGGTATTTGTCTTGAAAAATCGTTTTCCTTCAGGGGTATTGGTGACATGCACAAAAGCCTTGCTGCCTTCTATCCAATTGGGAATGACCTCCAGGTGGTAAATTTCATTTTGGATAGAATTGGTCAAAAAATACTCTGCTCGATGGTAAGTATCCTCTGTAATCTGAGCTTTCAAAGACTGGGAAAAATTCAAACTAGCTATCCCTAAGACCAGAAGGATGTAATAGAATCGTCTTGAATTGCTCATAAAACCGGATTTAGTATCTGAATCTTAATTTAGGGAAAAAGAAAAAGGACCAGCCCTGAATTTGTATGAGTTGGTCCTT
>DATIAI010000112.1:0-3890 GCA_035458065.1 Algoriphagus sp.
GTCCATTTGGCCAAGTGTGCTTCCATCAGCTGTGATGGCATTGACAGAAACATTGGTTCGGATAAAACCCGGACAGATCATCGTCACAGGGATATTATCCTGAAAGTGCTCGGCTCGCAGAGTGTCAAAGAAACCGTGCAAGGCATGCTTTGAAGCTGCATAGGAAGATCTGAAGGGTGAACCAAATTTTCCCACCAAGGATGTGATTACCGCAAATTGCCCGGATTTCCGGGAAATGAAATGGGGGAGAAGTGCTTTGGTCAATGCCACTGTTCCAAAGAAATTGACCTCCATGAGTTTACGGTCTACTGCCAATCCTGTCTCCCGAATCAGAGACCTTTGGCTTATTCCTCCATTATGAAGCATTAGATCCACCTGACCAAAGAATCCAATTGCCTGCTTTACTTTTTGGTCAAAAGTTTCAATTTCGGTTAAGTCGAGAGGAAGGACCTGAACTTCAGAAGAGTTAGAGCATTCTGACTTTACTCTGTTCAATTCATTCTCTTTTCTGGCTGAAATGATTACCCGATATCCTTCTTTTGAAAACTTTTTGGCGCTTGCTTCACCGATTCCGGAAGAGGCTCCTGTAATCCAAATGACAGGTTTTGGCATGTGTTAGCGGTTTATTTTTTCGTAAGTCACAAAGGAAAAAGGGAATTCATTTTTCTCATCGGCAGGGTAGTTTTCTCTTTCTGTTTCTCTCCAGATTTTTGGGTCGATTTCCGGGAAGAAGGTATCGCCTTCAGGCTCGGCATCCACTTCTGTGATTTCCAATCTGTCGCAGAGATTGATCGTATCCTGGTAGATCTGTCCGCCACCAATGATGAAAAGATTTTCTACCCCGGTTTTATTACAAAAAATAAATGCATCCTCGACCGAAGGAAAGGCATAATGACCTTCAGGTGCCTGAAAATCAGGGTTTCTGGTGATTATCAGATGGGTTCGGTTTGGGAGAGGTTTTCCGAGTGAATCAAACGTTTTTCTACCCATCAAAATAGGGTGACCCGATGTCAGATTTTTAAATCGCTTCAGGTCTGCCGAAAGTTTCCAGATGAGTTGGTTGTCTTTGCCTATGACGTTGTTTTTCGCTTTGGCAACAATGAGTGAAATATGCACCGGGCTTCAAAGTTTGGCTTGAAGTTACCAGTCTTTGGAAAGTAAAAAATGAAAAAGGGTAGAAAACTACCCTTTTTGCTGATTATTTTTCGGCTCCTGCCATCATGTTGGGATAGTCCGACATCTGGAATTTTCTGGGACTGTTGGACTCTATTTCCACCACTTTCATATCGGTAACCGCACCTTCTTTATCGGTGAAAATCATTTCCATAAAACTTCCTTTTGGTGCATTTGAAAACATGGCAGAGTACCTGTCCACAGTTTTGCCAGAAACCATGGGGTTGCTTTGAGGTGAGAACATAGAATAGCCTTCAATAGGCTTTTCGGTGACCCAATACCTTCCCTCTCCATCCTCCGTTGTCACCAAATACTCTTCACAGGAGTATCCCAAAATCGTTTTTGTGTTTCCTGTTTTGGTTATTTTGTAATCCGGTTGTTCCAGTTGTTCCTCAGCTTCTTCATCTACTATTCCCTGGATTTTGTCATAATCCAATTTCAGGGCAATACTTGATTTCTCCCCTTTACTTTCCATCAGCATGACCATTGCTTCGTTTTTGGTGTCCATAATCGAGGTGGTGATGGCTTCGGGTTCCTTTGGATCTCTTAGAGCCATTCCCATCACTTCAGTATTGTCAGAAAGCAAATACTGGATTCGGACCGGATCCTCCGATTTTCCTTTTTTGTCAATGGTAGTGACTTCCATTGTCAGATAGCCTGTAAAGGAGTATTCGGTTTCTGTAGGGGCAGGCTCCATCAATCCCTCAAACATCCCATCGATTGCATCATTTGTCGCCTTTTCCGACTTTTCTCTGGCTTTTTTTGTTGCGGCATTCTCTACTCCCTGGGCTGCGGCATTTTGGATTTTCTTCAAAAGCTGGGCCTGCGCAGGAAAAATGACCGTCAATCCGGCCAAAATCAGGATACTTAAAATTGCTTTTTGCATAATTTATAAAATTTAATACTGGTCTAATTTCCTAAAAATGAGGGATATGAAAAATGAAAACCTAATAAAAAAGGGTTTATAACTTAAGTCCTCGGAGAAGTTCGTCAATTTTCATTCTTTTTTTGCCTTCCAATTGGAGTTCAAAAACTTCCAATACGCCTGATCCGGTCTGGAATTTCAGGTAGCTTTTTCCGTCAGATTCCCATTGGCCGGGCTGTTTTCCCGACAAGTTTTTATCTGAAAAACCGGTTTTAAAGATCTTGCAGGTTTTGTCCTGAAATTCCGTCCAAGCAGCCGGATAAGGAGAAAGTCCTCTCACCAGATTGTGAATGGATTCCGCTGATTTGGTCCAATCAATTTTACAGGTCTCTTTAAAAATCTTCGGGGCATGGTGAAGCGCCTTGGTTTCGTCTTGTACACTAGGATTTACTTCGTTTTTTGAAATTGCATCCACTGTTTTGACTACCAAATCTGCTCCAATGGTCATCAGTTTTTCATAAACTTTACCCAAGTCATCTTCTGGGTTGATGGTAATTTTCTCCTGGAAAATGATGCTTCCGGTATCGATCTCATGCTTTAGAAAAAAGGTGGTCACGCCAGTCTCTTTTTCCCCATTGATGATGGCCCAATTGATTGGTGCGGCACCGCGATAATTGGGCAGAAGGGAAGCGTGTAGATTGAAAGTGCCCAGGGGCGGCATATTCCAGACAGCTTCGGGCAGCATCCGGAATGCTACAACGATCTGAAGATCTGCTTTCAGGTTTTTCAGTTCCTGTTGAAATTCCGGGCTCTTAAGATTTGTAGGTTGCAGAATGTGGAGTCCCAGTTTTTGAGCAGCTTCTTTAACAGGCGAACCCACCAGTTTTTGTCCCCGGCCTTGGGGTTTGTCCGGCGCGGTGATAACTCCGACCACATTCCAACCTGCTTCCACCAACTTTTCCAGTCCAGGCACCGCAAACTCGGGTGTGCCCATGTAAACAATCCGGAGGTTTTTTTCTTTCACTTCTTTATTCAACATTCAATATTGGGAATTCGATATTTGATATTTGAGATTTGAAATTTGAGTTCCCGTCAACCCAAATCCTGAATTTCAAATCATTTATAAATCAGATATTTTTCTCTTTTGACCATAAATTCATCCAATCCAGCCTTCCAGCTTTCCCGAATCTCAGCCTCAGTTTTTCCTGCGAGAATCTGTTTTTTCAGTTCGTCTGTTCCCACCAGGGTATTGAAGTAGTTGTTGAAAAACTTCTCTTTCATGCCTGATTTGTTGTAGGCTTCCAGCAAGTATTCCAAAGTAAACTGATGATCCATGGATTCTCCTCTTAGGTCTCTTCCATAGCAAAGTTTGTCCTGATGAGGAGGAGTTTTGGACATACCATCGATACTCACAGGGGTGAACTGGAAATCACCGAATTTGGGATCGGGATAGCCATAAACCTGGAAAGGAAAATAAGTGCCTCGGCCCAAAGAGACAACCGTGCCCTCAAATAGACAAGTGCTAGGATAGAGCTTGATCGCTAAATCTGTAGGCAAATTGGGTGACGGTTTGACAGGAAGACTATAAGCCATCTGACGACTCCAATTTGCTACCGGAATCACTTCCAGATCTGCAGTTATACCTCCTTTGAGCCATTTTTCCCCATTGATCATTTGAGCAAGTTCTCCAACCGACAAGCCATGGACTATCGGGATATTGTGCATTCCGACGAAAGATTCAAAGCCGGATTTAAGCATCGGGCCATCGATATAGCCTCCATTTGGATTTGGCCGATCAAAAATGATCACTTTTTTCCCTTGCTCTGCACAGGCCTCCATCACATAATGCATC
>DATIAI010000113.1:0-2321 GCA_035458065.1 Algoriphagus sp.
GTCATTCCGGTAACAGGAAAGGTCTCCTTGTGGATTTTTCCTGTGGGTTTCAAAGTATTGAGAGTTTCTGCTTCCATGGCTAAGAATTGATGTTACAAATTTGCCATGCATACTGCTTAAAAGTTTTACAGTATTTTGGGAAAGGTTTATAAGATTTTGTGGGACAGATTATACATTTTGCTTGGTTCTCGAATTGCTTATTGAGAATTCCAAACAAAGTTTTTCAAGCCCTTGTATTGCCTTAAGGACAACCTGAACTGGGGTATTGAGAATTGCCGCTTCCAGGACTAAGATTTGATGTTACAAATTTGCCAGGTCTCCTACAGAAAAGATTCACAGGATTTTGGGAAAGACTGATACCATATTGAAAATACACCAAGTATGAAAAGTGGAACTTGTAACATCAATAAATGAAAACTCAGAGTTGATCTAGACTTTTTCTTTCACCAGAATGGTTCCTTTTAAATTCTGAAGGCGTCATGCCGGTCTCTTTTTTGAACTGAGCCGAGAGGTAGGCCACACTGCTGTAGTTGAGCTTGAAAGCGATTTCGCTCAAATTCAATTGATCGTAAAACAGGAGCTCTTTAACACGCTCGATCTTTTGCCTTGTGATGAATTTTTCGATGGTTATTCCTTCAACCTGGGAAAATAATCGGCTCAACGAGGTGTATTCGTGGTTAAGTTTTTCAGCCAAAAAAGTGGAGAAGTTTTCCCCCAAATTCTCATCCGAATGGTGAATCTGCTCGATGATTAAGGATTTGATTTGTGAGATAATTGCGGAAGTCTTGGATTCCAACAGTTCAAAACCTTTGGATTCAAGGGAGTCGGAAAGATTCGTTTTTTGAGCAGGGGTCAGGTCTGATTTTAAAGATACTTTTCCGAGTTCGATGCTGTCAAAAGTAATTTTTGAATCCTCCAGGGACTTTTTTACCGCATCGATGCAGCGGGGACAGACCATGTTCTTGATAAGAATTTCCATCAAAATGCTATTTTGATTTTAATGGATGAAATAGAAAAAGGGTTCATTTTCGGCAAATTATAGGTCTTATTATGGATTTTACATTGCTGATAAAAACTATTTTCCCTGAATATCAATTCATTAGTACACAAAATTAAAATTAGATTAATAAATCACATCTAAAAACTAATTCCACTCGTTTGCTACGTAACTAAAAATGAATCGAAAGACTCATTTTGGTGAAAATTTGGTTAAATTAAAATCAAAGATCCGGGTTGCTAACCTGGATTTTTGTTTTTAGAGGATATCTAGAAAAACTGAACATGATAAGTTGGGCTTTTTATTAGATCATTTCATAGAACCCAATCCAGAATCAAGAAAAAAAGTGACGGGCATACCAAACATCCTAAGCCTGTGTAAAAGGTAGCTGTAACAGCACCATAGGGCACCAGTTTAGGGTCAGTTGCGGCAAGTCCCGCTGCCACTCCGCTGGAGGTGCCCATAATTCCTCCAAAAGCCATGGCAGCCGAAGGATTGTCAAGTCCAATTTTTGCAGCCAAAATAGGAGTGAGGATTGTGACCGCAATTGTCTTGACCACACCAGTTCCGATACTGAGCGCAATCACTTCGGAGCTTGCACCAAGTGCACCTCCGGTAACTGGACCGACAATATAGGTACATGCGCCGGCTCCGATGGTGCACAGGCTGACCGCATCCCGATAGCCCCAGGCCCAGGCGATGCCTATACCGGCTAGGAAGAACACCACGATCCCTAAAACCAGGGAAATCAAGCCCAATAGTCCACTTTTTCGGATAAGGAGAAAACTTGCGCCGATTGCTGTGGCGACTATGGCAAAATCCCGAAACATCGAACCACCTAATGTTGCCAATCCCCTGAACAAACCTAAATCGGCAAGGCCATTTTCACCTTTACCGAATACCCCTCCCAAATAACCAAAAACCAAAGCAAGGAAGATGGCAAGCGCAGAACCGGGGATTTTGGAGTTCAGGACTTTTTTGGAAAAAAGGTCTGTCAGCCATGTGAGGAGACCAACCAATATAAAGGCTACAATCAGCCCGTTTTTGTCAATGATTTTTATCAATTCCTCCATCTTAGACTGTCTTGAAGGATTGGATGAGATAATAGAATACCCCAAATGCAAGGATCACGGGAAGAATTCCTCCAAAAATCGCGAGGGTGCCTGATGAAATAGCAGCTTTAACATTCAGACTGGCGGCCATTGCAATGACAACAGGGATGTAGAGCTTATTCCAAAATTCAATTCCAAATTCCAGTTCACTTTTCCACCAGCCTTTTCGGGTTAAAAATTCTTTGGTTAAAATCAGAAATATCATGGCAAAA
>DATIAI010000114.1:0-2010 GCA_035458065.1 Algoriphagus sp.
GGAGACATTATGCATTTTAGATTCAACGTTTGACTTTTTTTGAATTTTATTTGTACTTTTGACACCTGCTTATACACCCAAACACGTAAGTATTTTAATTCACCATTTGTCTCATTTTATTTTTAAATCACCGTGAGAGTTAGACTTATATTTTCACTTAAAAACAAAGGCTCCTATTTGCCTTTTCATCACCAGTATATCCTGGCACAATTCCTCAAGGGGTTAATTGTAAAAGGAGGAAGAGAAGAATTCTTCAACTATAACTACTTTAATTTTTCTGGCCTGAAAGGTCAGACAAAGGTAAGTAGAAGTGGTTTGCACTATTATTCCAGCCTGGTGACCCTTGTCCTTTCTTCACAAAGTGAGGACTTCATGGATTACTTGCTTGAGCAGGTTTTTGCTACGCCAAAAATTGAACTCGGTAACCTGATCTTATCGCCTGAATACACAGAATTGGAAACCGAGCCTATCTTGGAGACCAACAACAAGTTCGTGTGTATTTCTCCGCTTGTATTGATCACTCCAGCTTTCAATGAAGAAGCTGGTAAACGATTTATCAATCCGGACAGCGATGAATTTTCCGATTTGCTATATGAATCTACCTTGACCCGAATGGAAAAGTCGGGCTGGTACACTCCTGAGCAGATGGAATCATTCTTCAAGTTTCAAGTGGTTCCTGATATGGTTTATGTGAATAAACTTAAGGAGCAACAAAAGAAATTTGCAAGGATCTACGCTGTGTACGACATGGACGTGAAGTATGAAGTAAGAGGTTATACTCTCCCCTTCACACTTTATGCAGCGCCGGAAGTTCAGGATTTCGTGTTCAAATGTGGTTTGGGTGCTTTCACCCACAAAGGATTCGGTATGCTGGATTTGGCAAACCATCCTTCTGGAAACAGAACGACCACTTACAAGTTCAAGCGTGAGGGATTTGTTCCATACAAGCCAACTGAACGAATTAGACAAAATGTTGCACCGACTTCGGATGAAACCGAAGTTGAAGGTGATTTGCCAGAAGAACTTTAAAATTCAAAATCCTCTCAAATTGAGAGGATTTTTCATTTATAGTCTTCTTCGGTTTGGATGTAAATACACATATCCTACCAATTGGTCGTACCTCGAACCCAAGGCCCGATAGTATACCAAAACCTCGTATTCATTTTCGGTTTCGAAAAAGCTTCCTTCGATCGGATCTGAGTCATATCCCTCTTCGGTATGGAATCCATACTGGTAATCGTACCAACCTTGTTTCAACAAGATCGAGGTACTATAAAGACCTGTTTTTGGGTCATAGTTCATTTTAGATTCCGGAGAATTTCCCCAAGCAGTCAAAGATCCCAACATTCGGATATCGCGATTTGGATCGGCTTGAAGGTAAAAAGTAGTATAAATGTATTCACTTTCGACTTCGGGATTTCCGCCAGGACGGTCATTCGTATAGACCATGTATTGTCCGTTCAAATCCAAATATTGGGAATACACTCCGCCCGGTCTGGGCTGATCGGCATTAGCATTTGCAAAAATCACCGTTTCCTCCACTTTGATCTCGGCGATATTCACCCCTGTAGCCCGGATAAATCTCAGATCTACAAACCTGAATTCATTACCTGCCCGGAAAGTACTGGAACCGTCAAAAGGCTCATAGCGAATGCTTTTTGCAATTTGATTGAGGAAAGTCGGTTTTGCCAACAGCTTAGCATTATCCCATCGCTGGTTTTGACGAATCACAACCTTGACCTGGGTCGTTGGATCCATTAATTCTACCCTAGAATAATTGACTGCCACATTAACTTGCTGCAGTGCTCTCCGATTTTCAGTCTCTGTTGGAGGAACAATGGATGCGCCAACGGTAAAAAGCTCCTCATAAACCATGAATCTTCGGGTCAAAATCACCTCATCTTCATTTCGGTTTCGGTAGACTTTCAAAACATAATTCCCCGATTTGGTGACACGGGGAACAGTAAAAGCATAATTGATATAGGGTATCCTGGTATTGACCGAATAACT
>DATIAI010000115.1:0-2485 GCA_035458065.1 Algoriphagus sp.
AGTTACCCTGGTTCACCGAAATGAGACTTTCCGTGGAGCGCCTGATTCAGCTGCCAAAGTATTTGATTTAGCCAACAGAGGAAAACTGGACCTGATCCTATCCGCCAACCTGAAGGAAGTAAACGGTAATGGAAAACTTGAAAAAGTAATCCTGGAAGACAAGTGGAAGCAAGACGTGGCTATTGATGCAGATTACCTGATTCCGCTTTTCGGACTTAGTCCAAAGCTGGGACCAATCGCTGACTGGGGACTGAGCATCGACAAAAACGCCATCGAAGTGGATACCCGCGACTATTCTACCGGAGTGGAGCGAATCTACGCAATCGGTGATATCAACACTTATCCGGGTAAGTTGAAGCTTATACTTTGCGGTTTCCATGAGGCCGCAATCATGATGCACTCAGCTTTCAAATACGTGTATCCTGATCAGAAACTGAGCTTCAAGTACACCACAGTCAATGGAGTCAACGCCTTCTAAATCCTTTTTTGCATCATGGTAAAATTCACTGTAGAAGATCACGACGGCAACCGCCAGGAAATAGAAGCACCGGACGACATGGGATTCAATCTCATGGAGATTCTGAAGGCATCTGAATATCCAGTGTTGGCGACTTGCGGAGGTATGGCCTTATGCGGCACTTGTCACATCGAAGTTTTGGAGGGGAAGGACGGTCTCGGTGATGCGACAGATCCAGAATTGGATCAGCTCGAAAACCTGCCAGAGTACTACCCCACTTCCCGCCTATCCTGCCAGATCCGAATCAGCGATCTGCTTGAGGGTGCTGTGGTGAGGCTGAGAGGCGAGGATGTTGTTTAATTTGAGATTTGAGATTAGATATTTGAAATTGGAACCACCGGGAAACGGGTGGTTTTTTTTTATATTCCTTCAAAGAACTGACTGACCCGTAATTTATGAAAGTCAAAATTTCAATCTGGATTGTCACCCTATCCTTACTAACATTCTCAAATTCAATAGCATGTACTTGCGGAACTAGCCTTTCGGAAAATTTGAGAGGATCAAATTTTATAGGTCATGTCAAATTTCTTGAAATCCACAGATCAGAAATAAATGATCTTAATTATGAAGCCAAATTTGAGATCATCGAGAAATTTAAGGGACCTGAAATATCTTCAATTTGGATTGATGAAGGCGAACTTTGCGATCAATTAAATCTTAAACCTGGTGATGAATTAGTTATTTTCTCTAGAAAAGATTATTTGAACAAGAATTCCACAGGTTTTTGCTCTAGTAACTTTAATCCAAATGACGAATATTATTCCTTGAATTTAGAGGTTCTAAAAAGCATTAAAAACCAAAACATTAACCTCACCCAGGAATTTATTTTTGACTTTGAAAATTCTTTCTTTAACCGAGTAGGTGGACTGGAAATTAATTTACCTGATAAGGACTTTGGTATCTATGAGGTTTCCTATGATCGATTAAATTTTTTTATTGATGTAATGGTATTGGAAAGTTTTGGGTCCAAAACTGATAAAGATATCATTTCATTGATTCAAGAAGCGGACTGGATATTTTATCATTCTTATGGCAATTTTGATCCTCAATTATTCAAGTTTCTTCTCATAATTGAAAAGGAAGAGTGGAAAGGGAAATATGTAACAAAGTATAATTACCTATAACCCTAATCCAATCACCCACTCCCAGAAATTCTCCTTTGCCACCTCATTCCACTTAGCTTCAGGATAGCCTTTTGCAAATGCCGCAGGCACTTTTGATTTTTTTGTTCCCCACTTAAATTCCAATCCTTGGATTTGCTGCTGACTGTTCACTTCCAACAAGTCAATTTCCTGTCCATCATAAGTTCTCCAGAAGTAATATCGCGGAAAGTAATTCTGCGAAGAATTAAACTTCATCCTTTCTGTAATCATCCATTGCTCCCAAAGTTGCCCGATATCGTTTCGATATAGAATCGGACTAAAATTATTGATCAAAGCATTTCGGATACCATTGTCATAGAAATACCACTTTTTGGACTTACTGACTTCTTTTCGGAGATTTTGGCTGAATCCATTAAGTGGAAAAATCACAAACACCTTGGAAAGCAAATCCAAATAACGATCCACAGTTTCCTTATTTAGCTGCAAGCTATTCCCCAATTCTACGGTACTGACCTGACTTCCCACCTGAAAGGCAAGCAATTTCAGCAAGCGAAACAGTACGTCCGCCCCTTTGATATTGGTCAATGCCAACAGGTCTTTCAATAAATAGGAATTGATCAATGACTTGAGGTATTCTTCCTTTTCTTCCAACTTCGGTAAGTGAATCAATTCGGGATACCCTCCATAAATCAGCCGATTTTCCAGGTGACCGAGCGTTTCCAGCATATTCTCATTTTGGGAAAACTCGACTTGTGCCAAAGGAAAAAGCTGATGCACAAGCTGCCTTCCAACCAATGGTTCGCCAGCATCATTTACCAAATCCAAACTACTGCTACCTGTCGCAATTATGGTGATCCCTGGAATC
>DATIAI010000116.1:0-4356 GCA_035458065.1 Algoriphagus sp.
AATAGCCCCAGACGCCCAGAAAAGGGCCTTTCATACGCTAAAACATTTCAAAAACCTGATTGATGGTGAACACATCAATCAGGTTTTTGCTTTTGCAACCAGTGCAATTAGAAATGCCGAAAACGGTCCTGACTTTGTCGCCAAAGTCAAGAAGGATCTGGATATCCACATCAATGTCATCTCCGGAGAGGAAGAAGCCCAGCTCATTTATGAAGGGATTAATCTTTCCGGTTCGCTCAATGGCCATACCACGCTCATGATGGACATCGGAGGAGGTTCGGTGGAATTTATCATCGGCACTTCGCAGGAAGTTTTCTGGAAAAGAAGTTTCGAAATCGGCGGTCAACGGCTTTTGGATGCATTTCATTACCATGACCCGATTTTACCGGAGGAAGTGGAAAAGCTCGAAGCTTACTGCCAGGAAAAACTTCAACCTCTGATCGAAGCCATTCAAAAATATAAGCCCACAGGTTTAGTCGGCGCATCGGGCACCTTCGATACGCTGACAGATATTTATTACGAATCCATGCTCCAGTGTAAACTCACCGGTCAGCATGTATTTGAACTTCCGACTGTGGATTTTGAGCGAATTTTTGAGATGCTAAAAACGAAAAACAGAGAAGAGCGACTGAAAATCCCAGGCATGATCCCCATGCGAGTAGATATGATCGTCGTGGCCAGTTGTCTGATTGAATTTATTCTTCGCCATGTACCTGTCGATGCGATTGTTTGCTCTTTCTATTCTTTAAAAGAAGGTGCCGTTTCAAGATTGCTCGCCGGAAAAGTGACAGTTTGATTTTGGCCACAAGAGTGGACACTCTTTAATTCTTCACTAAAGCAATGACTATTTTTTGATGAAAACTGTTCACTGACCCCTGCCAACTGTTTTTTATCTTTGCCCGAATTTTAGCTTAACAGAATATCACCTTTTCCCATGCAAACTTTCTCCTACGACCAGCTTTATCGCTTTACTTATGAAATCCTTGTCAAAATTGGTTGTCCCGAATCCGACGCCAAGATTGGTACTGAAGTGCTGCTTTCGGCTGACCTTCGAGGAGTAGACAGTCATGGCGTAGCTCGGCTTTCGGGTTATGTGAGATTGTGGGAAAAAGGAAGAATCAATGCCACACCCAATGTCCGAGTCAGTTACGAAACTCCCTCCACCGCAGTTGTGGACGGTGACAGTGGATTGGGATTGGTGGTCGCCCCATTTGCGATGAAAGTGGCGATCGAAAAAGCCAAAAATGTTGGAACAGGCTGGGTTTCGGTGAAAAATTCTAACCATTATGGAATTGCAGGCTACCATGCCATGATGGCTTTGGAGCATGACATGATCGGGATTTCATTGACCAATGCCAGTCCGCTGGTTGCCCCAACTTTTTCAAAAGAGAGACTTCTTGGAACTAACCCAATTTCGGTTGCGATTCCTGCGAAAGACCAACCACCCTTTGTAGCCGACATGGCCACCACCACCGCAGCCAACGGGAAACTGGAAATTCTACAGCGTAAGGGATTAGATACTCCAACTGGTTGGGTTCAGGACAAAGACGGAAGTCCTACCACTTCCGCAAACGGTGTAAAAGACGGTGGTGCCTTGCTTCCACTTGGAGGAGATAGAGAACACGGTTCGCACAAAGGCTATGCGCTCGGAGCAATCGTGGACATTTTCTCAGCAGTACTTTCCGGAGCTAACTATGGGCCTTGGGTTCCACCGTTCGTGGCTTTTTTGGATCCTCTTCCGAACTTGGTAGGAGAAGGAATCGGACATTTTTTCGGTGCCATGCGAGTGGATGCTTTCCGTCCAGCAGATGAATTCAAGTCACATATGGACAATTGGATCACACGCTTTCGCTCGGCAACTCCTACTACGGGAAATGAAAAAGTCTTGATCCCCGGTGATCCTGAGCGGGAGCTGGAGGCAATCCGGAGGAATGAAGGTATTCCATTACTGGATCCTGTGGTGAAGGATTTGACACAACTTGGAGAGCGTTTTGGGGTAAAATTCTAATTTCGGAAGGGGATTTTGGATTTCGGACTTTTCAAGTTCGAATTTTCTACCTTCGAATTATGAGTGATTCTCCTAAGAAATATAAATTAGACAGGTATGCTTTCCACGCCAGAAATTCCTCAGAGCAGGTCAATAATGGCAAGGAGCACCAGAAACTAACCTGGCAAGAACGGAGGAGGATTCATCAGTACCTGAATAGCATCGCATACGGCTATGATTTGAATAATCCTCCATGGATGGACAAGACTATCTTTCAAATTAATTTGAGGAAGTAATGGGAAATATTTTTCAGGAGGATTTCAGGGATTTTTTAACCCATTAAATGACTAAGGGCTCGTTCATGTTCACATCTTTGAGGCTGTCAACTCCTAACATTCCAATCACATTTGCTACTATCGGACTTTTTGTATCTTAAAAGTCTCAAACCCTTTTTATCCTCCCAATCCTATGAATCCCCTAAACAGAAGAGAATTTTTAAAAGGAAGTACCGCGCTGATGTCGTTGGCAAGTTTTGGCTTGCTCGGTATGGATTTCAAAGATAGAGAAGGCCCGCTGAAAGTGGCTTTGATCGGCACCGGCTGGTATGGCAAATCCGATCTTTTTCGATTGATTCAGGTGGCTGATGTGGAAGTCGTGGGGCTGTGTGATGTGGACAGCAAACAATTGGCAGATGCCGGAAGTCTAGTAGCCACACGCCAGAAATCAGGAAAAGTGCCTGCACTCTATGAAGATTACAAAGAGCTTTTGGAAAAAGAAAAACCCGAATATGTGCTCATCGGATCACCCGACCATTGGCATGCGCTGATGGCGATCGATTCGGTGAAAAGCGGCGCGCATGTGTATTTACAAAAGCCGATTTCGGTGGATGTAATCGAAGGCGAGGCTATTTTGGCTGCTGCCAGAAAGTACGACCGCAAGGTGCAAATCGGCACACAACGACGCAGCACACCCCATTTGGTCAAGGCAAAACAAGAAATTATCGACTCGGGAAGGCTCGGCAAAATCTCCCATGCGGAAGTTTGCTGCTACTACCATATGCGAAACAGAAGTCATCCTGAGGTCATGCCTGTTCCGGAAAATCTAAATTATGAGCTATGGGCAGGTCCTGCTCCGATGTTGCCCTATCGTGGGATTTTGCACCGCGGATGGCGGGCATTTATGGAATACGGCAATGGCATCGTCGGCGATATGTGTGTGCATATGCTCGATGCCGTGCGTTGGATGCTGGATTTGGGTTGGCCGGTACAGGTTACCTCCACAGGTGGCATCTATGTGGACAAAGAATCGATCTCGAATATTTCCGATACGCAGACCGCAATTTTTGAATTTAGCGAGCTAAATGTGATCTGGCAGCATCGCACTTGGGGCAATCCGGTGGACAAGGATTACCCTTGGGCTTTTAAGATCTATGGGGAAAAAGGAATGCTCGCTGGTAGTCCCATGCGGGCGGATTTTTATCCGGTCGGCGAAGAAGAGCCAATTCATTATGACGTATTGCTGGAAAAAGAGCAGTTTCCAGAAGATGTTTCCGAAAAAGACATCGAAATCCATGCAGCACCAGCCACGAGAGCCCAGATGAAAGACTGGCTACAGGCCATTGATACCAATTCGTTGCCAGTAGCAGATGTGCTTCAGGGACACATTTCTACCGCATCCTGCATCTTGGCAAATATGTCCATGGACTTGGGAGGCAGACCCTTAAAATATGATCCAAAAACCATGACCGTGATCGGTGATGACGAAGCCACGGCACTTTTGAGAAGACCTTACCGAAAGGGTTATGTATATCCAGAGCCAGATCAAATTTAAAATTTCAAACCTCACTGCTTCTCCATTCATCCAATTCCTATTGTGCTGGATTTGTGTTTTTGTATCTTAAGAGACGCAATTAACCTCAAACCCACCTTCAAATGAACCCACTCAATCGGCGTGATTTTCTCAAAGGATCATCAGCATTAGCAACCTTGGCCAGTTTTGGACTTTTAGGCATGGATTTCAAAGACCGGGAAGGCCCACTCCAAGTCGCACTGATCGGTGCGGGTTGGTACGGAAAATCTGATCTTTTTCGCCTGATTCAAGTGGCCGATGTAGAGGTAGTTGGACTTTGCGATCCGGACAAAAACATGCTGAAAGCCGCCGGAGACATGGTTGCCACCCGCCAAAAGTCAGGCAAAGTCCCCGCACTATATGAAGACTACAAGGAACTTCTGGCTAAAGAAAAACCGGAATTTGTACTGATTGGATCGCCGGATCACTGGCATGCGCTCCAGTGTATAGATGCGCTCAAAGCCGGAGCGCATGTCTATGTGCAAAAGCCCATTTCGGTCGACGTAATCGAGGGAGAAGCA
>DATIAI010000117.1:0-15883 GCA_035458065.1 Algoriphagus sp.
CGAGCATAACCTAATCATCCTTCAAATCAGATGATTATCAATCATGCGAGATTCCATATGTCCGCTAAAGAACAATTATCCTCATATGAAAAACAACAAAAGCCTTTTGGCAATCCTCGTTCTGATGTTTGGAGCGAGCACTATGTCTTCCTGTCAGAAAACCAAAGTCACTGAAAAAGACGCAATCGAATACACCTATATTGAAGAAGGAACAGAAAAAGCTCCAAACGGGCATTTCGTCCTTTACAACCTGGAAATCACCACCGCATCGGATTCGGTTATCTATACCACCATTGATCAGCCTTTTCCAGGCTACCTGATGGCCAACGACACTCTTACTCCTCAAAACGGAATGGATGAGATTTTCCTAAACCTTAGAAAAGGTGATTCCATCAATTTCACCTCTACCGCCAAAATTATTTTCAGCGGAAATCACCCTGCTACATTGAAGGAAGAAGATGTCATCAAAGTAAGGTTGGGAGCATTTGATACCAAAACTGATTCAGCCATGCAGGTTTTCTATCAGGAAGTGATGATGGCAGAGCAGGCAAAAAGTGCCGAAAGAGCCAAAACTCTCTTAGTGGAAGAAGCTCAGACCATCGAAGCTTATGTGAAGGAAAAAGGACTGAATGCCCAGAAAACTGAAAACGGGCTGTATTATGTCATCGAGCAAGAAGGAACGGGCGAAGCAACAGCTCCAGGAACTACCATGTATGTGAACTATGCCGGTTACTTGATCGACGGAACCTTATTTGATACTTCCTTGCCAGATGTTGCCAAAGCAAATAACATTTTCACCGAAGGCAGACCTTATGAGCCACTTCCGGTAAATGTCGGAATGGGTCAGGTGATTCCGGGATGGGATGAAGGCTTGATGCTGTTGAAAAAAGGTTCTAAAGCCAAATTCATCATTCCTTCTCCTTTGGCTTATGGAGAAAACGGAGCTGGGGCTTTGATTCCAGCCAACTCAATTCTCGTCTTTGACGTAGAAGTGACCGACGTGCAGAAATAACATTTCTAAGAATAAATTAAACTAAACCAAAACCTATGCACTCCCGACTGTTCGCATTTGCAGCTTTGCTCCTTGGTACGGCTTCTTTTGTTTCCTGTATTGATCCGGATCAAACCCAAGAAGTGATTTTCCAGGAGAATAAAGATGCCATTGAAAAATACCTTTTGGAGAATCCCTTTGATGATGCTGTAAAAGAATACGGGTTGGTCAATGATGCATTTTATATTTTCTGGGAAACTTCAGTATCTCCGGAAATCAATACAGAAATGTTGAGAGGAGATACTGTAACTGTGAACTACACAGGACGGCTCCTTTCTGATGAAGTATTTGATTCTTCTATAGAGCAAGTGGCAAAGGATAACGAGATTTATCAAACAGGAAGAGAATACAAACCATTGACCTTTCCTAATGGTCTCGGAGGGTTCCTGACAGGTTTTGAATTTGGAATCTCCAAAATGAAACCAGGGGAGAAAGCCACTGTCATCTTTCCTTCCGGTATGGGTTATGGAAGTAATCCAAGAGAAGGGATTCCAGCCAATTCTCCACTTATCTTCGAAATTGAATTGATTAAAGTGAAAAAAGGTCCAAACCATACCAATCCATGATCAAGCGACTGAGCCCGATTCTGGTTTTGCTGGGCATATTTTCCATGATGGCTTGCGAACCAACCAATCCATTCAATACAGGGCCTGCCTACGATGTGGAAGGAAATCTGAAAATCGACAGTGTGAAGATCGCGGCTTTTCTCGATACCGCACAGATAGACAGCATCTACCGGATCCATGATCCAAGTGGAGTGGTTATTATTGTTCAGGAGGAAGGGGTAGGATCTCGACCTACGACCAATACATTGGTATATACAGATTACACGGGTTCTTTGATGGAAACTGGAGATGTGTTTGATACTTCCATTGAAAGTGTGGCTCGGGAAAACGATTTGTTTGATGAAAATAGAGATTACTTTCCTCTCAGTTTTACATTGGTACCTTGGAATATGGCCGGACCAGGGAGTCCGATTCCTGGTTGGCATATTGGCTTTAGCAGGCTCAGGTCGGGATCAAAGGCAATTTTGGTAATTCCATCTCCTTACGCATATCAGGATCAAGCCAACAACAGTAAAATACCTGCAAATTCGATCTTACTCTTCGAGGTTGACTTTCTCGGAATAGATTAATAAAAGGGGCTCAGCCCCTTTTTTTAGGTATTTTCGGGAAAAAAGAGGGCACTTCTCTTTGATACTCCTGGTACTTTTCGCCAAAAGTGGCCACCAGATTTTTTTCCTCAAAGTAAATTCCAACCGGCAGATACAGAACCAGGCATACCAAATGGATCATTGCGCCAAGAGTTCCTGAAACCAGGAAATACCCTAAAAAAATTGCCAGCAGACCAAAATATAAAGGATGCCTGATCTGGGAATAGATACCTGTAGTAACCAATTCCGGCTTGGATCCATCCTCTTTTTTAGGTTTCAAACCAAGGAATGACATCATCGGTATTTCTTTGATTGATTTCAATAGCACAATCACTCCTGCAGTCGCCACCATATAGCCCGCATATTGGCTAAACTGCCTTGGAAAATAAATCTGCTGCACCGGCAGAAACAATGCCTGAAATAGGATTCCCAGAAAAAGCAAAGTCGCCAAAACTGAGTAAAATAAGCTGTACCATTTGTATGCCCAAGGCCATTTCGCCTTCAAAATTCTTTTTAACTTGGAAGCAGCTAGTGTAGTATGCAAGGTGTAAAAAAGCACCCAACTTAGAGCCAATAGGAGATTTGTCATTTTTAAGACCGAAACCCGGTAGAATTTATTAATATATGAAATCGAGCCTGCCTGAGGCAGACAGGCATAACCCAAGCGACAGACACCGGAATGCTCCAAAAGCTTTCGGGATACAATACGAGATTCTCCCGATAGCCCCGATAAGGATCGGGAGGACGACCGTTAAAAACAATTATAACAGATGAAAATCGGAATAATCCGCGAGGGAAAAAACCCGCCAGACAAACGTACACCCTTTTCACCGGATCAATTAAAAGCACTGAGTGAAAATCATCCCCAGTTGAGGTTTTTGGTCGAATCCAGCAATGACAGGTGCTATACTGATGAAGAATACCGAAAAGCAGGTATCGAGGTGACGGAAGACATTTCTCAGGCTGATATTCTTTTTGGGGTCAAAGAAGTTCCGGTTTCTCAGTTGATTCCGGAGAAGACCTATTTCTTTTTTTCCCATACCATCAAAAAACAATTCTATAATAAAAAGCTCCTTCGGGCCATTTTGGATAAAAACATCCGCCTGATTGACTATGAGGTGCTGAAAGATGAAGCAGGTGAGCGGGTTGTTGCTTTCGGTCGTTGGGCAGGAATAGTCGGAGCCTACAATGCCTTTTGGACTTATGGAAAGAAAACGGCCCTGTATGATCTCAAGCGAGCCTCGGAATGTAAAGACCTCGCAGAATTAAAACAGGAATTGACGAAAGTTTTGCTTCCGCCCATCAAAATCGTGGTCACGGGTGCAGGTCGCGTAGGCAGTGGAATTAAAGAAATCCTGGAAGTCCTTCACATACCTGAGGTGGAAACCCATGAATTCCTGCATATGTATTTTGAAGAGCCGGTATATACGGTATTGAGTTCTTCAGATTACAACCGAAGAAAGATAGATGGAGGATTTGACCGGGAGGAGTTCTATTCCTTTCCGGAAAAATACGAGAGTCATTTTCTCAAATTCGCCGAAGCTGGGGAAATGCTGATTGCAGGCGCATTTTGGAATCCTGGAGCTCCGCGGTTGTTCAGGTTGGAAGACATCAATTCCCCGGATTTTGCCCTATCAGTGATTGCAGATGTCACTTGCGATATCGGTGGTTCGATACCGACGACTCTGCGAACATCTACAATTTTGGATCCGGTGTATGATGTGAATAGGCAAACTGGAGCGGAAATTCCGGCCTTCGGAAGCCAAACCAGTATTTCCGTGATGGCAATTGACAATCTTCCCTGTGAGCTTCCCAGAGAATCTTCAATTGAGTTTGGAAAGCAGTTGGAGCAATGGGTGATTCCGGCTTTATTGGAAGAAAATGCCCCGATTCTGGAAAAGGCAACCATTGCCAGGGATGGGGATCTCACGCTGGAGTTTATGTATCTGATGGATTTTGTTTATTCTGAAGAGGGAAATTGAGCTATGAACAATCTGAACCGGTTTTTGGAATCAACTCTGCTGAGACCTACTATGAGTGGCAAAGATGTGGATCAGCTTATTTTTGATGCAATTGAAGAGCAGTTTATCGGAGTTTGTGTCCCTCCGTTTTGGGTGAAAAAGACTAAGCGAGACCTCAAAGACCAGGATATTCAAGTGGTGACAGTCATTGGATTTCCTTTTGGTTTTGAAGACACCGCTACCAAAGTCGCCTCTACTTTAGAAGCCATCAAGCAAGGTGCTGATGAGCTCGATCTCGTTTGGTCACAAACAGCCTACCACTCAGGGATGAACTGGCCGAAAATTGAAATTGCCCAAATCGCCAAAATCTGCCATGCTGAGGAGCGGATTCTGAAAGTGATCATCGAGACGGCTTACTTAAGTCCGGATCAGATAAGAGAAGCCTGCACAATCTGTCAGGATGCCGGAGCTGATTTTGTGAAAACTTCCACAGGATATGCGCCATTCGGTGCAAAAGTGGAAGACATCCAGCTGATGCGGGAAACACTGCCTTCAGCCATAGGACTCAAAGCCAGTGGAGGAATCAAAACACTTAATTTTGCACTTGAATTGATCAAAGCAGGAGCTGACCGGATCGGAACCAGCTCAGCAAAAGCCATTATGGAAGCTTTAAGAGCATCCCGCGTTTAATTTCTGCTGAAATAAATCAGGAGAAATGGGATGATAAAAAATGTCAGCAGGATATAAGCAAATCCGAAAATACGGTATCTCACCGAAGTATTTCCCATCCATTCGGCCAATTTTACCGGAATCTGCCTGATTTCTGGAAATGGCAAAAAGATCAATGCCCCGATCGAATTGAATAACACATGCACGAAAGCAAGGGCAATTGCAGCTTCGGTTTTGTACATAGCGGCAATTATCGCTGTGATGGTGGTGCCGATATTTGCTCCTACGATAAAAGGAAAGGACTTGGCCAGACTTACTTTTCGGTTGGCTACAAGCGGCACCACCAGACAGGTCGTTACTGTGCTGGATTGAACAGCGGCTGTGAAGAATACTCCATAAAGAAAGGCCAGACCGGTATTTTTAAAAATCACCTTACTTATATCATGAAATGCGTCCACGACAAAGGTTTTATAGACGGATGTTGTCAGGACTTTGATCGAAAAAAAAACCAGAAAAATAGCTAGAATAGTGGACAGGAAGGGGATATTGATATTTTCCACAATCCACTCAGTGGCATTTCGGGTGAAAATTCTGTTGTATTCATAAGGTCCTGAGGCATCGCTGTCTGAAGCAAAAAGCTTGGCTAGTCTTTCGGCTGAATTGGAAAGGAAATTGAAGTATAATTCCAAAGGGAAGAGGATGATCACATTCAGGATATTGAACATATCATGGGTAATTCCTGAGGAAAGGGCACGCTTGAATTCTTTTCTTTTTGTGATAAAAGTGAAAGAAACCAGCGTGGAGGTAAGTGTGGTGCCGATGTTGGCTCCCAGTACCATAGGCACCGCCTGCTGGAGTGTCATATTTCCGGAGGCGACAATCGCAACTATACTTGCGGTGACTGTGGAGCTACTTTGAATCAGAGCTGTCACCAATAGTCCCACAAATAGACTTATGAAAGGATTTCGGGTGGCTTGGATGATATCTTTTGCCACATCGCTGTTGAGCCGACCCATTGCTACGGTCAACAGATCAATGGCAAAAATGAAAAGCAGAAGCGAAAGTAAAACGATCAGATAGCTTCTGACCTTACTTAAAGTTGTCTTTTCCTTTACAAGCTCTTCCATTCAATTTTGCTTAAAATCCCCCTTTCGCACTGGCGATTTTATTCTCAGGTCAGTTCCACTTGGGACTTTAACTAAAAGTGAAAATCAGAATTTTAATGAGAATTTTGGGTAAAAGTTGAAATTTTTTCACGAATTACAAGCCTGAAAAGTCTCATGAGAAAAGGTTTTGTGCTTAGTTAACAATTTGTTAACATAGGTTGCGAATAACTTAATTAATTTTGCGCCCGATCTCCCTCAAGCCTCGATATGGCCAAGAAAAAAGCAATTGACCAAAACATCAATCAGGAAAAGCTTTCGAAGAAAACTTATTCCATTTTTGATTTTACCAAAAGCGAACGCCCCTTCCTGATTACAGTTTGTATTTTAATATCCATCGCCGGATTGATTACCCCCTATACCTATGCGGCGATGTGGTTTGGATTTGCACTAGCTGCCTATTCAGCCATAGCCAACGACAGTATCCAGACCATCGGTACATTCATTGCCTCCAACAACAAACAACCTTGGTACTTACTTTGGCTGTTCATGGGCTTGATTTGGGTCGGAACAGTCAGTTATAGCTGGTTTTATTACGCCGGTGATGTTACCTACCAACGCTTAAATGTACCGGGTTTAGAAAAGGCACCTGAGAGCTTTGTATTCCTTCAGCTTGCCGCTCCCATTGTACTTTTGGTCATGACCCGACTCAGAATGCCGGTGTCGACGACCTTTCTTTTGCTGAATGTGTTTACCTACAAAGCTGGGACGATCGTAGATGTGATGTTCAAGAGCTTTGTAGGGTATTTGCTCGCTTTCGGATTGGCCATGGTAGTATGGTATCTTCTGGAGCGCTTTGTCAAAAATTACCTCAAGGGCCAAGCAGCATCTTATTGGATTTATCTTCAGTGGATTACATCTGGGATCCTGTGGTCTGTATGGATTATGCAGGATGCGGCAAACATTGCAGTTTTCTTGCCTCGTCAGCTCGACGTTGTTGAATTCTCCGTTTACGCAGGCTTTGTATTTGTAGGACTTGGATTCTTGTTCTACATGAAAGGAGACAAAATCCAGGAGATTGTCAATGAAAAGTCGAATGTTACGGACGTGCGTGCAGCCACCATTGTCGACTTGGTTTATGCAATCATTTTATTCTATTTCAAGATGTACAACAATGTTCCGATGAGTACTACCTGGGTATTTATCGGCTTGTTGGCCGGTCGGGAACTTGCCATTGCTTTGGGTAAGCATGGCAAAGCCAAAAAGCGAAATGCTTGGCTGGTAAGAGCATTCCGATTGGGTAGAAAAGATATTTTTAAGGCATTGATAGGGTTGATCGTATCCTTGATATTGGCAGTAATTATCAATAAGGGAGTGAGAGACGAGATTATCTCCTTCTTCCAATAAAAATCCGGATTTGGAACTTTACACCCACGAGTATTTCATGAATGAGGCTTTGAAACAAGCCAAATACGCCTTCGAAGAAGGAGAAATACCTGTGGGTGCAGTTATTGTATCCAAAAACAAAATCATCGCGAGAGCTTACAATCAGACAGAAAGGCTCAATGACGTGACCGCCCATGCCGAAATGCTGGCTATCACATCGGCTGCCAATTCACTGGGCGCAAAATATCTCAACGATTGTCGGCTGTATGTGACTTTGGAGCCCTGTCCGATGTGTGCCGGAGCACTTTTTTGGTCCCAAATCGGTGAAGTTCATTTTGCAGCCTCTGATCCTAAGCGGGGCTATCTCCAAAGCAACCCAGCCATGCTTCATCCCAAAACCCAGCTTTTTCATGGGTTAATGGCCGAAGAGGCGGGAAATCTCGTTCTTGATTTTTTCAAAAAACTGAGAGATTAAGGCATTTTTTGATCAATCAGAACCTTTTTTTTCAAAGACTGGTTGACAAATTGTAGTTTACGGACTCATTTTAAAGTAATCTTTAACCCAAAAATCTTAACAATATGGCTTTTACACTTCCCGCTTTACCTTACGCTTTTGACGCTCTGGAGCCGCATATCGATGCACGCACCATGGAGATCCATCACGGAAAGCACCACAATGCATACGTCACCAACCTGAACAATGCGATCGCAGGCACTGAGCTTGAAGGGAAATCCCTTGAAGAACTGATGAAAGTGGCTGGCTCTAATGCTGCTGTAAGAAATAACGGTGGTGGTCACTGGAATCACAGCTTTTTCTGGCAAATCCTTTCTCCATCTGGTGGAGGTGCCCCTTCAGGAGAATTGGCTTCTGCAATTGATGCTAAATTCGGTTCTTTTGACGCATTCAAAGAAGCTTTCAACAAAGCCGGTGCAACTAGATTTGGTTCGGGCTGGGCTTGGCTATGTGTCGATACCAAAAAAGAACTTTGTGTATGTTCTTCTCCTAACCAAGACAATCCTCTGATGGATGTGTCAGAATGCCCGGGAACTCCAATTCTCGGTCTTGACGTTTGGGAGCATGCCTACTATTTGCACTATCAAAACCGAAGACCGGATTACATCGCGGCATTCTGGAACCTGATCAATTGGGATGAGGTAAGCAAGCGATTTGCTGCAGCCAAATAAGATTAACATCCATTAAAATTCAGATCCCCGGACATCAAGCATCCGGGGATTTTTTTGTCCTAAACCGAATAAAATACTGTACGGTATTGAGACAGCCTTTTTTATTCAGCGATTCAAAAGAGCCATTTTTGGCGAATTTGAGCTATTTATCACCCTTGGCACTTCATTTTCCTATAGAGTGGCATAACAATTCAGATTAAGCCAATCTATTATTCCAATGAAAACTGCCAACATTCCTTTTTTTGCTCTGCTTATCTATTTCCTGGGGGTAAGTAATCTTGCTGCTTCTCCAAAAGAAGTGGCCCAAATCACCGGAAAAATATCCAACCAACAAGGCGAAGCTGTACCCTATGCCAATGTTGCCCTTGTCCAGCTGGATGGGGCTTTAGTAGACGGTGCAGTTTCCGATGAAAACGGTGTCTTCCAAATTGAATCCACCAAAACTGCCAAAGTGAAATTGGTGGTGTCTTCTATCGGTTACCAGTCTTTTTCATCAGAGCCTTTTGACTTGGCTCCCGGATTGATCAAGGATTTTGGAAACCTGGCCATCACGGACGAAATGACGGGTTTGGATGAGGTTACCGTGAAAGCTTCCCGTCCTGAAATCATCATTGAGCCTGACAAAACCATCATCAATGTGGAGGGAACTGTCATGGCCGAAGGATCTAATGCCTTGGATGTGGTCGGAAGATCGCCCGGTATCTACGTGGATCAGGAGGGAAACATCAATCTGAACGGCCGCTCTGGTGCTACTGTGATGATCAATGATCGTCCAACCTACATGAGTTCTACAGACCTGGCAAATTTCCTTCGATCAATGCCTGCCGAAAACATCAAAAGCATCGAAGTGATCAATAACCCTTCTTCCCGTTTTGATGCTGAAGGTTCCGCAGGGGTAATCAACATCCAACTGAAAAAAAGCACTGTTGATGGTGTTTTTGGAAATATTCAGGTAGGGGGCCAATACAATGGCCAATTTGCTCCAACCGCAGGTATGACTTTAAATGTGAAAAAGGGAAAGCTTTCTACCAATGGTACTTTAAACTACAATGAGTACGCAGTCTACAACGACATTGAAATCAACAGAAACTTTACTTTGGAAGAGGGGATTTCCAATTTCAACCAGGATTCAAGAATTACTTCCAGATACAAAACGCCGTCATTTAACGGTTCCGCCAACTACGAAATCAACAAAAATCAAAACCTTGGTCTGAACGTTCAGGCTTCAACATCTACCGATATCAATAACAATACCTCCGGAACTGTGATAACAAACCCGGGCCAGGATTACAATAATTTTATCGAGTCGACTAATGAATCAGAAGGGAAGAGAAATCGTCTGTTCACAAACCTGCACTACGACGCCAAGTTGGATACTTTGGGAAGTAAATTCTCAGCTGACGTGGACTTTACCATCATGGACAATGAAAGCTCCTCGCTTTTGGATAACAGCTACTGGTCTGGAAACAATGATCCGGAGGCTGCATATACCGACAAAATCCTGACTTTGAATGACATGTATTACACCATTTTCACCGCTAAGGTGGATTTTACCAAAGCGCTGAAAGGTGGAAAAACTTTCGAGAGTGGTTTGAAAGGAAGCTGGGTAGAATCAGACAATGACCTGGATCTAAGCAGAGCAGAAAATGAAGGGCCTTTTGAGCCGGATGCCAATTCCAACCAATTTATTTACAATGAAAATGTGTTGGCAGCCTATGCATCTTTGAAAGGGTCGATTAATAAAAAATTGAGCTATCAGGCAGGTTTGAGAGGAGAGTACTCAGATATCGTGGGGAATTCCGTGACTCTAAACCAAGTGAATAAGCAAAACTATTTCAATCTGTTCCCAAGCTTCTTTGTTCAACACAAAGTGAGTGACAAATACCAAATCGTCTATAATGCCAACAGACGGATCACCCGACCTAACTACCGTTTGCTGAACCCATTCGTGTACTACATCGACCCACTGACTTCGGAACAGGGCAACCCAAATCTGAAACCACAGTACTCATCCAACTTTGAAATGAACCATGTGGTGAACGGATCTTACCAGTTTACCTTTGGATACAGCGTGACAGAGGATGCTTTCATGCAAGTGTTTGAACAAAATCAGGAGGAAAGGACCACTACAACTTTCACGGACAATTTTGAGCAAACAAGAAATGCCAACTTTCGGGCTATCGTGCCGGTAGAAATCAAAAAATGGTGGAATACTTCCAACATGCTACAAGTGAACTACAACCAGTTCCAAACTCAAATCGGTGAGGATCTTCTGGATGTAGAGCAAGTCTCTTACATGGTAAGAACCCAACAAAACTTCACTTTGCCAAAAGGATTCAAGATGGAAGTAATGGCAATGTACCTTGGACCTCAGATTTGGGGACAAGGAAAGATTCAAGGCTTTGGATGGGTGGATGCCGGAGTGACCAAATCCGTGATGAAAGATAAACTTTCGATTTCCGTCAATGGCACCGACCTGTTTCGCACCCAATTGATCAGAGCAAGTATTGACTTTGCGGATATCGACACAAGTTTCCGACAGTACCGAAGCAATCAGGGAGTGAGATTTACGCTGAAATACAATTTTGCCAAGGGAGAAAGCTTCCGGGTAAAATCAGATTCCGGAAGCTCCGAAGAAAGAAATAGATTGGATTAACAAATAGATTGGATTAACCACTCAACCTCCCCAAATTCAGGGGAGGTTTTTTCATAATTGAAAATCAACACACATGAAGGCCAAACTGACTTTACTTCTCTTTTTCTTTGCGGTTTCATTGAATTCGGGTTTTGCGCAATTCCGGAATTTTTCCAAACTCGACCAGTTTCTCGATTCTCTTGAAGCCCATGAAAAATTCATGGGAACTATCCTGCTTGCAACAGATGGTAAAGTTGATTATCAAAGGGCTTTGGGCTATTCAGATCTTGAAACCGGTAAAAAGAATACTCCGGAAACGCGCTTAAGAATCGGGTCAATTTCCAAAATGTTTACTACCGTCCTCGTACTGAAAACCGTTGAGGAGGGAAAATTGAGTTTGGATCAAAAATTGGCTGACTTTTATCCTCAAATCCAAAATTCGGATAAGATTACGATCAGTCAATTGCTCCAGCACCGAAGTGGAATTCACAACTTTACCAACAATGAAGATTACCTCAGCTATAATACCAAGCCGATTTCTGAGCCGGATTTGGTGGGAATTATTGTAAAAGGTGGAAGTGATTTCGAGCCTGATTCCAAAGCAGATTACAGCAATTCCAATTTTGTCCTACTCACGTTCATACTGGAAAAAGTCAACCAGACGCCCTTTGCCCAGCAATTGGAAGAGCAAATTGCTAAGCCTTTGAAGCTTGAAAACACTTATGTATTCTCTTCTACAGATCTTTCAAAGAATGAAAGCTATTCTTACAATTTCAATGGAAAATGGGTGGAGGAGACCGAAACAGATCCGAGCATCCCACTGGGTGCAGGTGCAATTTCCTCAACTGTTAGTGATCTAAACATCTTTATCCATTCACTGTTTGAAGGGAAGTTGATTTCTGAAGAAAGCCTGAAATTGATGATGGAAATTCGCGAAGGATTTGGGAGAGGGATGTTTTCCTTCCCTTATTTTGAAAGGAAAAGCTATGGTCACACCGGAGGAATTGATGGATTCCGCTCATTTCTGGGATATTTTCCAGAAGAAAAAGTTACCATCACAGTTCTCTCAAACGGGTTGAATTACAATAACAATGATATTTTGCTGGCTCTGTTAGACACCTATTTTGGAAAGGAAATTTCCATTCCGAGCTTTGGAACGGTTGTTTTGAGTTCCGAAGAATTGGATGCCTATGTCGGGGACTATGCTTCGGAACAGATTCCGCTGAAATTAACTTTCGTAAAGGATGGAGCTAAACTGATAGCAAAACCATCCGGTCAGCCGGAGACCGTTTTAGAAGCTACTGCGGTCCACACCTTTGAATTCAAACCTGTAAACGCGGTCTTTGTCTTTGATCCCGAAAAAGGAGAAGTAATTCTCAAGCAGGGAGGGCAGAGTTTTACCTTCAAAAAACAATAACCCAATCCCGGAGCGATCCGGGATTTTTAATTTTAGGGAAAGGATTTGGTAATTTGGCTTAGGAATGGAAGTGATAGAGGAATATCAAAACGCCGGTAAATGCCGGTTTTTTTTGGTCTTTGATTTCCAGTTTAACTTCAACTTCTGCTTTGACGGTGCCTCTAAGATTTGCCACGTTTTTCAGTTTGGCTACCAATCTTACTTCACTTTCGACGGTCACAGCTTGGGCAAATCTCAGATTTTCGATGCCGTAATTGATCATCATTTTGAGATTTTCAACACGGACTATTTGTTCCCAAAGGTGAGGGACGATACTTAGGGTCAGGTATCCGTGGGCGATGGTGTTTCCAAAAGCTCCTTCAGCTTTGGCACGCTCAGGATCGGTGTGGATCCACTGGTGATCATAGGTCGCATCTGCAAAAAGGTTGATCTGAGACTGTGTAATTTTGAAAAATTCTGAAGCTCCGAGTTCCTGTCCGTTATGCTTTTCAAAATCTTCAAAACTGCCAATTACTGTTGGGTTCATGGTAAAATAGGATTAGAAAAAATCAAAATAGCAGAGATAAAACCGGAAATCCAAAAAAGGAATGGAGCTCTGGAATCCTTCAAAACGGGTTAAACCAACAAAATCAAGTTTAATGCACCTAGCAATTTTACAAAATATGAGACCAGTTTTTTTCACTGACAGAACTTCACTAGTTTGACTTCCATTATGGGTTTTTAGCAGAAAGTTGTTTTGAATCCTTTATGAAGTTGATATCCTTTAGACTAGAACCTGTATTTAAGAAAAACCCCGCATGGTCAAATACCTTCACGGATTCAATTCCCAAGAGCAACAGCGACTGATTGATCAGGCTGGATTTTTGGCTCCCTTGATTTATCCTACCGTTGATTTTTCGGGGTGCAAAAACCTGATTGAGGTAGGCTGCGGAGTGGGTGCTCAAACTGCTGTTTTGCTTAGGCTTTTTCCCGAACTGGAAATCACTTCTGTAGATATTTCGGAGACTCAACTGGCCAAAGCAAAGGAAAACCTGAAGGACTTTTCTGATCGGGTTACTTTCGTTTGTCAGGATGTGCATGATCTTCAACTTGAAAGGAAATTTGATGCAGCATTTATTTGTTGGACTTTGGAACATGTCACAGATCCGCTTTTGGTGCTTCAGCGATTGAGGAACCATCTTTTGTCCGGATCCAAAATCCACATGACGGAAGTGTTCAATTCGACTTTTTACTACTATCCGAATTCCCCGGCTTTGGAGCATTATTATAGGGTTTACAATCAGCAGCAAATTGATTTCGGTGGAAATCCCGATGTCGGAAGTCAGCTTGGAAACCTGTTATTCCAGTCAGGATTTACAGAGATTCACCTTTCTCATGAAGGCTTTCATCTGGATCAAAGCCAACCCGAAGAGCTCCGGAGATTTATCGAGTTTTGGAAGATTCTGATGAAAAGTGGTGCCTCAGGGCTCTTGGAAGCAGGATCAATCACTCAAAATGAGATTGAAGCCATGGAAAATGATCTGGATAGTATTCTCGCTGATGAAAATGCAGTTTTTTTCTACCAATTTGTGCAGGCAAAAGCAACGGTATAGAAATTCATGAAGATAGTACGCTTGATTTGGAAGATTATTTGGAAAACAACTGTTTGGTTTTTAGGTCTTTCCATAGGTTTGGTAATCATTTACAGATTTGTCCCGGTGCCGATTACGCCCTTAATGGTGATACGGGTGTTTGAGCAGGCATTCGATCCCGAAAAAGATGTCCGCTTATATAAGGATTGGGTTTCTATTTCCAATATTTCAAAAAATGCTCCTCAGGCGGTCATAGCTGCCGAAGACCAGAAGTTTTTGGATCACAACGGATTTGATTTTGAGGCGATGGAAAAAGCCTGGGAAAACAACAAAAAGGGAAAAAGAATCAAAGGTGCCAGTACCATCACCCAACAAACGGTAAAGAACGTATTCCTTTGGCCAAGCAGAAGTTATATCCGAAAGGGACTTGAAGCATACTTCACAGTTTTGGTTGAGCTCTTGTGGTCCAAGGAAAGAATCATTGAAGTCTATCTCAATGTGATCGAAATGGGTGACGGGATCTATGGAATAGAGGCGGCTTCCCAATCCTATTACAAAAAACCGGCACTTAAGCTGAACCGAAGCCAGGCGGCTATGATTGCGGCCGTTCTGCCAAATCCACGCCGCTGGACACCCGCCCGCCCAACAGGCTATATCCGTGGAAGACAGAGTTGGATCATGAGACAAATGAACAACCTCGAGCCGGTAGGATTTGGCGCTTAGTTGCTTGTATTCTCTTTGTTAAAATGTGAATATTCCACTGAATTGTTGGCCAGCTCACAGAATAGCTAAAGATATGTGAACAAAGAGTAAGTGGGCAAGGGCCAAATTCCAAATAATGTTCTAAAATTGATGAATATGAACAGGAAAATGTTCCTTATTAGCAACTGCCGATTTTTTTGAAAAAGGCCTCTGACAGTCTCCATTTTAAGATTAAAAGTTGCAAGAAAAATTTATCCACATTTTCGATTATTTATCCACACTTCTCAACATTTGTTTTGTAAAACGTTGAAAATCAATAAAATAAAGGGTGTTAAGAAAAGCTGATTTTGTGGATAATATTAGCTAACTGTAAGAAAACCAAGGTTTAAAAAAGAGCAAGCGGTGGATAAATTTAAACACCAAATTTAATTTTAATTTGAGCTTAATCCTGCTTTTGGCTGATCAGTCTTTTCCTGTAGGTATTGAAGATTCTGGACTTGGAAACGAAGCCCTGATACCTTCCATTTTCAACCACAGGCAGGTTCCAGGCTCCGGATCTTTCGAATTTTTCCATAGCAGATTGCATATTATCAGTAACGGATAGGATTTCAGGAGGACTGTGCATGAGTTGACGTATCACCACCGTTTCCTGCTTTTCATTGTCAAACATGATGTCCCTGAAGTCATCCAGAGTGATGATTCCACAGAGTGCCTGATTTTCATCTACGACCGGAAAAATGTTCCTTTTCGAAATTTTGACCAAATCAATCAGATTTTTCAACTGTGCATTTGGATGAATCGGAAGTAGGTCCCGTTCTATTACCTGCGAAATATCAATCGTGTCCAAAAGCTCCTGATCTTTGGTTTCCGGAAGATGTTTTCCCTGATCCTTGAGCTGAAGTTTATAGAGACTGTCTTTTTGGAAATGGGTAGTGGTGATGTAAGCGATGGCAGATACAAACATCAAGGGAACAAACAACTCGTAACCTCCTGTGATTTCAGCTATCAAGAATATTGCTGATAAAGGGGCGTGCTGTACCCCTGCCATCA
>DATIAI010000118.1:0-5834 GCA_035458065.1 Algoriphagus sp.
GAATTCAAAGTGGAGGAGAAGCTGATCCTTTGGCCTTTTACAGGAAAGAAAAAATCAGGGAAAAACTGATCACTCAGCGGGGAAAAAATGCACAGGCTTGGGAAAGCATTTCCTGGATGATTGACGCCAGCCACAATACCAAAGATCCACTGGAAGATCTTATTCAGGCTTTGGAAGCCATTTCTCAGGCGTATACAAAAGCTTTGCTTGTGGATAAGGGAAAACTTGCAGCCTGCCAATTAGAAGGTGATGTAGTCGGTGCACAGGAAGTTTTTCAAGAAGCATTTTTGACGGATGTTAGACCTTTGGTTCGTGAAGCAAGAATTCAAAGTGGAGGAGAAGCTGATCCTTTGGCCTTTTACAGGAAAGAAAAAATCAGGGAAAAACTGATCACTCAGCGGGGAAAAAATGCACAGGCGAGCGGGTTGTAGCCTATTGGTATAACTCAAAGAAATTCTCCGGAGTGATCACCCGGAAACTGGAATTGGGATAGGTTTCCTGAAATTCCGCAGGGAATTTATGCTTTGCCTCTGGATTGTATTTGAATTCGAAGCAGGTTAATTCCCCGTCTTTTTCTTCGATATAATCGATTTCCTTTTGGTCGTAGGTTCTCCAAAAATAAGTATTGACCATCCGACGATGGTTTTGATTAAACTTTAGCCGTTCAGAAATACAAAAATTTTCCCACAGTCCTCCTACATCAGTTCTCAGGGTCATTTCATTGAAATTACGGATGACGGCATTTCGGATTCCCACATCATAGTAGTAGATCTTTTGGCTTTTAGCAAGCTCCTTTCGGAGGTTTCGACTGAAAGAATTCAGTCGGTAAATCACAAAGGATTTTTCCAACAAATCCAGGTATCGCTTGACTGTATGGACATTGGTTCCTGTGATTTGAGCCAGTTCATTGAGTGATGCTTCGGCACCTGTTTGGAGGGCAATTGCGGCCAAAAGCTTAAAAAGAAGCTCGGGTTTCTTAATCTGCTCAAACTGAAATAAGTCCTTGTAAAGATAATTGGAAGCGATTTCTGCCAATTCTTCGATTTTTTCTTCGCCTTCGCTTTTGAACACCTGAGGGTAAAAGCCAAACCGGAGGAAGTTGGCCAGGTTACCCTTAATTTGAATGGGATTCTGAACTTGCTTTATTTCTTCCAAGGAAAAAGGCAAGAGTAAAAACTGTCTCGACCTACCTGTCAATGGCTCCGAAACCATTCCCGAAAGTTCAAAACTGGAAGATCCTGTTGCGATAAATTGCACGTCTGGAAAAGTGTCCACCAGCACTTTCAATACTAATCCGATATTGGAAATATGTTGAGCCTCATCGAAAATAATCAGGGTTCGAGTGCCTATAAATTCCTTTAAAAGTGCAGAATTTGTTGTCGAGAGGGCATCCTTGTATTCTTGAAGCTCACAATTGATATAGGCAGATTTATCAGGGTAGTGGGTTAAAAGCCCTCTGACTAAAGTTGTTTTCCCAGTTCTACGGGCACCATAGAGCACAATCACTTTTCCTTTGAAAAGTTGACTTTTCAATTTTTCGAGGATCGTTCTCTGGACATCCATAGCGATTTTATTTAAATAGATAGATCTGTATTCTCAAAATTGTGACACAAACTTCACGGATTTTAATGAATTCATGAACTGTACTTCACAAATTTAGTCAAATTTGTGAAGTAAACTTCACAAATTTCAATGAATTTGTGAAATTGCATTTTTCGATTGAATTGAAAATCCTGGGTTTAGGACTTTAATCCAGAAAAAATTAACTTCCTATTCCCCAACATAACCTCAAATGAAGAAAGCAATTTGGCTGGCCTTTTTTATTCCTCTTGCCTGCAGCGCTCCAAAAAAAGAAGAAGTCACAGCACCTAAATATCAAACCATCGGTTCGGTCGAACGACTGGATTCGGCAGTTAATTCACTCATTTCTGCCGATGCGCAAATCGAAGTCCTGGCCTCAGGTTTCGAATGGGCAGAGGGGCCGCTTTGGCTGGAAGATCAGCAAGCCTTGATTTTCACAGACGTGCCTACCAACAAGATCTGGAAATGGACGGAAAAGGATAGTCTTTCGCTTTTCTTGACGCCATCAGGTTACTTGGGAGATCGAACTGACAGGCGCGAACCTGGAGCAAATGGGCTGACTCTAGACTCGGAAGGAAATTTGATTCTTTGCCAGCATGGAGAAAGGCAAATCGGAAAAATGCTTTCTACCCTTGATTCTCCAAAACCTGAATATGAAACTTTGGTCAGCGAGTACGAAGGGAAGCGTTTCAATAGCCCCAACGATTTAGCATTCAATTCCAAAGGACAACTCTTTTTCACCGATCCACCCTATGGCATGGATCCTTGGGACGAAAAGCAATTGGATTTCCAGGGTGTTTACAGATTAAACTTAGACGGAAGTTTGACTTTGTTGGTTGACTCGCTTAGTCGGCCAAATGGAATTGCTTTGAGTCCAGATGAAAAAGTACTCTATGTGGCACAATCTGATCCTGAAAAGGCCCGGTATTATGCATTTGACTTGGATGAAATGGGAAATGTGATTTCCGGAAAAATTCTATTTGATGCAACTTCTCTACAAAGTGACAGCCGAAAAGGACTGCCTGATGGGCTGAAGGTTCATTCCAACGGAACACTTTTCGCGACAGGTCCAGGCGGAGTATTAGTAATCAGTCCGGATGGTAAGCATCTGGGTTCGATCCTAACAGAGAATGGAACCGCTAATTGTGGATTTGATTCGGATCAAAACTATCTGTATATGACTGCAGATGCTTATTTGATGAGGATTCCATTAAAGTAAGAAAGGTGAAGTCAGAAAGCTGAAATGTTGGGATGTTCTAGTTCAATGTCAGGCTGAGCGGTGTCGGAGCCTAAATTTTTGGTAAAACCCAAGGCTTTCGATACTCCGGAAAAATCAACTCGTTTGCTGCTGCATTTCCGATAAATTGTCTTTTTGCATCATCCCATATTAAGCTTTCAGCCCCAACTCGTGCTGCAATGTTGGGAATGTGGGCATGCAGCGCTGCGATTCGACCAGCCTCTGGCGGACAATTGGGTTCATTTCGTGATTTAATGCATTCGACAAAATTTGCTACGTGCAGGTTGTGGGATTCGGTAGTTCCTTCCAGTTTTTTTGCCTCAATTTTATTGGCTTTGGTTGCAGGATCCATTTCAGGAAAGATCTCATAGCCGCTTCGGTTGACAACCAAAGTTCCCAAATCCCCAACATAGGCGATTCCATAGGGTTTTCCATAAGGTCCGGTTTGAAGTCCGCCATTCATGTCATAGTTGATAAGGAAGTCTTTTTTCGGAAAAAGTACATTCATGGTATCAAAGGTGTCCCGATCCCTGTTTTCCTTATTTACATTGGAGGCGTAGGTCATCACATGGCTTGGTGCACTTGGATTTTCCTCAACCCAGATCGCCATATCCAACAAATGAACTCCCCAATCAGACATCAATCCTCCTCCATAATCCCAAAAATGTCTCCAACTCCCATGGAATCGGTTTGGGTTGAATTCACGGGCAGGAGCAGGTCCCAACCAAAAATCATAATCCACTCCTGATGGGATGGCTGTCGCTGGCTTAAATTCGTTTCCAAGCCCGTAATTGAAATTTGACCAGATGTTCACCTTGCGAATTTTACCGAGGTAGCCGCTTTTCACCAAATCTCTTGATTCGATAAAAGCCTGTCCAGCACGTTGCTGTTGTCCGACCTGGATGATCCTGTTGTAGTGTTTCCCTGCCTGAGCTATCAGATCACATTCACCGATCGAGTTGGCCATTGGTTTTTCTACATAGACATCCTTTCCTGCCTGGCAAGCTGCTACGGCAATCATACAATGCCAATGATCCGGAGTTCCGATGATGACAGCGTCGAGGTCTTTTAATTCAAGGAGTTTTCTGAAATCTGTAAATCGCTGTGGCTTTTTTCCTGTCGAGGTTTCGACTTCAGCGATTCGTTTGTCGAGGACATTTTGGTCCACATCACAAATTGCTACGCATTCCACTTCCGGCAATTCGAGGTGACGCCGAAGGATTCCGAAGCCCATGTTGTTGCAGCCGATCAGTGCGACACGTATTTTGTCGCTTGGAGCTACTTTTTCTTTTGCATATAAAAAGGAAGGGATCAAAGCCAAACTGCTGGCGAGTATTGAGGAGGATTTGATAAAATTTCTTCGGTCAAGCATGGTGGTGATTTTGGGTTGAGAATCAGTCCAAAATAGCCCCAAAAGCTCAGCGATGAAAGGCAGTAGCTGGATTTTTTGGTTTTGCCGGAATGATTTTAATTAATGTGTATTAACTACAAAAAAATGTTTATAAAATGTGGAAACCCACGCCTTTCCGGTGGAAAAAAAGTGGGAAAATATCCTGGAAAAACATTGGAATCTATCTGAAAATCAGCCAACTTTAATAATACCAAATGAGAGATAAAAGGCCGAAAGTAAGATTTCGGACACTTGTTTTGAAAATTTGAAATCTGGTATGAAGGGGCTAATTCTGAAAAGAAAAAGTCTGAGATGGGAAACCACAGAAATACACTAACAGATTGGCCGGTCAAACGGACATCCTCACTCGCAAGAGTAGGTGTTTTCTAACAACGTGTTACAAATTCGGGAAACTGAAGGAAAGCAAAATAACTGTAGTTTGGAATGAGTTGAAGGTTAAGATTTTCAGTTCATTAAACGGGAAGATTTCGCAAGAAATTCTTCCCGTTTCTGTTTTATACCTTATTAAATCCGATCATTCTTTCCAATAGTAGGGTCCGCGGCTTGAGCTTAGGATAGTCCGTTTCATCCCCATCCAAAACTTCGTCAATATTGCTCAATCAGCCTTTTCCTGGAAAGGAAGAAAAAATAATTAACACCTCAAAAGAATCTCATTCTTCAAATAATGGATCAGGGATAGGGGGTCGTCCGGGTCATCACCACCGATATCTGTGGTGATGATCACAGGGATTTTTTCTTTGGAATACAGCGGAAGACCTGAATTAAAACCAGGAAAAGAAAGAAGAGCATTCCAAATTTCATTTGACAGTGGGTTTGGAAAATCAAAATGGGGGTACTTTCTTGGATTTGTAAATTAACCCCAGCCTATGAGAACTTGGTTTTTGTCCTGTATTGCAGCTATTGCGTTTTGGAATTGCTCCGGCTCCAATCAGTCAGAACCCATAAGCACCCAACCCAATGTTGTCTTTATCCTAGCTGACGATCTGGGGTTCGGGGATTTAGGCTTTTTGGGACAGAAATACATCGAAACTCCCAACATTGACCGATTGGCAAAGGAGGGGATGTTTTTTACCCAGCATTATTCCGGTTCTCCGGTCTGTGCGCCATCCCGGTCGGCGCTTTTGACAGGCTTGCATACCGGCCATACACCAATCCGCGGAAATTCCGAAGTTCAGCCAGAAGGTCAGCTTCCTCTTACCGATTCGATTCAAACGTTGAGCAAGATCTTCCAGAAAGCCGGGTATGTAACCGGCGCGTTTGGAAAGTGGGGTTTAGGAATGAACGGTACCTCCGGTCATCCTTCCCGACAGGGTTTCGACTCATTTTATGGCTATTTATGTCAGCGATATGCACATCGCTACTATCCGGCATATCTCTGGGAGAATCAGGAAAAAGTAAACCTACCCGGAAATGACTGGTCCAACAAAGTGACTTATGCTCCGGATTTGATTCAGGAGAAAACCCTGGAGTTTTTGGAGGGAAATAAGGATAAGCCGTTTTTTCTTTTTATGCCCATCGTGATGCCACATGCGGAACTGGCTGCGCCGCATGATGAAATTCTCCAGAAATACCGGACTAAATTTGGAGAGGAAACACCACATATCG
>DATIAI010000119.1:0-4352 GCA_035458065.1 Algoriphagus sp.
CAAGCCTGACTCCGAATAAACGTGGTTTTGATGATTTTTTCGGGTTTTTAGAAGGAGGCCACCGCTATTTTCCCGAAGACTGGACCATAGAGGATGAAAGTCAAACGAAAAGCCAATATGACGGGTACCGCACCAAGTTGAGCCGAAATGGCAAACCGGAAGTGGAAACGGAATATTTGACCGATGCACTTTCCCGGGAGGCACTATCGTTTGTAAGAACAAACCAGGAAGAGCCATTTTTCCTGTATCTAGCCTACAATGCACCGCATGCACCGCTACAGGCCACGGAGAAATACTTAAGTCGATTTGGGCATATAGAAGATCCAAGAAGGAAAACCTACGCCGCCATGGTCAGTGCGGTGGATGACGGAGTAGGTGCTTTGTTGGATCTTTTGGCCGAGTTGGACTTGGAGGAAAACACCCTCGTGTTTTTTCTCTCTGACAATGGTGGGCCCACCAAGGATAATGCCTCTGATAATAGTCCATTGAGAGGGTTTAAAAGTGACTTTTTCGAGGGGGGAGTTCGGGTGCCTTTTGCGGTTCAATGGAAAGGTCAAATTCCTGAAGGAATTCAATACGACTACCCGGTAATTTCACTGGATATTTTCGCAACTGCAGCTGCTTTGGCCGAAGTCAAACCTAAAAATCAGTTGGATGGAGTGAATCTGATTCCATTTCTGACAGGTGAAAAAACTGAGCCTCCTCATCAAGCTTTGTATTGGAGGAATTTTGACCGCAATCGGTTTGCTGTCCGAACAGTGGATTCCAAAATGATTCTGGAAAAAGAACTGGAATATCTTTTTGACATCGAGTCCGATCTTTCTGAAAGCAAAAATGTAATCGGAATTGATATTACCCGGAAGAGCAAATTGGCCGAAAGGATTGAACAGTGGAAAGCACTATTGCAAGATCCTGCATTTCTGGGACTCTTGGAAGACAAAGAATACAGCAGGTTAAACCCGGACAGATTTACGCCTGTGTCAAAGGAAAATGTCAGGTAATTTTTTTCAGAAAACCCATAACCAAATGAAAATTTTACTCTTGAACAGAATTTTAAGTTTTTCCGCCTTTCTGCTTTTTTTATCCCAAGCAGCTGATGCGAAAGATTTTTTCTTTCATCCAATAACCGGGAATGACCAGAATTCAGGTCTGAGCGTTGACCAAGCTTTTCAGTCTCTTGCGGTAGTCAAAAATCTTTCCCTACAACCTGGGGACCGAATTTTACTTGCCGGAGGAGAGATCTTTTATGGCACTTTAGAACTGCTTGGATTCAAAGGCTCGGAGAATCATCCTCTGGTAATCGCTTCTTTTTCTCCCGGTGATAAAGGACAAATCTCTCCTGCCAGAATCGATGCCAAGGGGTTTGAAAACGGGATTTTAATCCAAAACTCCAGCTTTGTCCATGTCCAAAACCTGGAAATAACCGGAGAAGGGTACGGCTCAAAAACTCCAGTGGGGGAGATGCGCGTGGGTGTTCTTATTCAAGCGAAAGGTGAGGGCTTGGTTAGGGGAATTACGCTGGATAATTTGAAGATTTCTCAGGTTTATTTTGAAGAAAAGGGATTTGTACGGGGTGCAGAAGAAGTAAAATCTGCCAATGGAACGCAGCGTTACGGCTGGGGAATTCGCCTGATCAATCAATCCGAATCGGCCTTGATCGAGGACATCAAAATTCTCAACTCCGAAATCAGTGATGTCAGCCACACCGGCATCAAACTGACTGGAATTGCATCCCATAATATAAGACGAGTGACAATTTCGGGAAATAAAGTCACCCAGACCGGAGGTCCCGGCATTCAGATGTCAGGAGTCCGTTTTGTCCACGTTTTGGATAATGAAGTCACTTACTCTGGCAGTACCAACGACAGCAGAAAGTGGGGAAGAGGAAGTGGACTTTGGACTTGGGGATCATCCTCTGTTCTGATTGAAAAAAACAAATTCATGTATGCCAATGGGCCCGGGGATTCTGCCGGAGCACATATTGATTATAACTGCGACAATATTGTCTTACAATACAACTTCAGCGCATACAATGCCGGAGGGTTTATTGAAGTTTTGGGTAACAATTATAACTGCGCTTACAGATACAATATCAGTGTCAACGACGGTCATCGAATAAAGGGGCGAAATGGCGCGTTTCAGGAAGGGAAAACCTTTTGGCTGAGTGGCTACCAGGGCGAACGGAAAGGGCGAAAAGGTCCGGTCAATTCCTATTTTTATAACAATACAATCTATTTAAGCGAAGACATGGTATCCAAAATCGCGATTGACAATAGTTCAAAGGGAATCTTACTGGCAAATAATATCTTTCATGTTTTGGGAAAAACAGAACAGGTGGCCGGAGATCAATACCTTCCAGACGATCAATCAGCCAAGGAAATAGACCACGTTTATTTTAAAAATAACCTTTTCGTAAAAGAAAACTCCTGGCCGGAATCGGCTCTCATTCAGGCAGAAGAATCCCTGATTGGTGACTCTCAGTTTGTAAACCCCGGTGGACTCGACCCACAAGATTATATCCCAACAAACCTGGATCTGGTAAAAAATGGAATTGCTATTCCTTTTCTTCCAGGAGATGCCTTTGGTCTGATCGAAGGGCTTAGTCTAAAAGAAGATATCCTTGGCAATTTGATAGAGGGGAGTCCGGGGATTGGAGCGATAAAGGTTCCTGCTCTGGAAAAACATTGATAAACATCTTCGGTAACTTCAATTATCCCATTTCTAAAACGGTCAAATAATTTTAACTCACAAACCAAAAAACTAACCCAAACTAGGATGAAGAAATCAAATTCATTTGGATGGCTGCTTAGTCTTGCTACTGCTTTTTTAATTCAAAGTTGCGGACCATCAACCGGTAAACAGGAGGCTCCGGAAAAGAAACCCAATATTGTATTTATCTATCTGGACGACTTGGGTTATGGGGATGTAAGCGCCTACAAATCAGGCACCCTGCAAACTCCAAATATGGACCGTTTGGCCAATGAAGGGCTTAAATTTACAAACGCCTACGCTTCGTCAGCAACTTGTACTCCTAGTCGCTATGCGCTTTTGACCGGAACTTATCCCTGGAGAAATCAAAATGCGAAGATTCTCCCGGGAACTGCTCCATTGATTATTGACACTGCTCAGATGACTATCCCAAAAATGCTGAAAAGTCAAGGCTATGAAACAGCTGTGATCGGCAAGTGGCATTTGGGTTTGGGAACTGGTAATGTGAATTGGAATCAGGAGATTTCGCCCGGTCCAAACCAGGTTGGATTCGATCATTCCCACATACTTGCAGCTACTCAAGACCGTGTTCCTACCGTGTATATTGAAAATGGCCGGGTGGTCAATTTGGATCCAAATGATCCTATTGAAGTCAATTACGACAAGAATTTTGAAGGTGAGCCAACGGCAATTTCCAATCCGGAAATGCTTACAATGAAATGGCACCACGGCCACAACAACAGCATTGTGAATGGTATTCCAAGGATCGGGTATATGAAAGGTGGCGAAAGAGCAAAATGGAGCGATGTCGATATGGCTGATCATTTTCTAGAAAAAGGTAAGGCCTATCTGAAGGAAAGGTCAGCCTCAGAAAGTCCGTTTTTCCTGTTTTTTCCCATGCAGCAACCCCATGTACCCCGTACTCCACATCCAAGATTTGAGGGGAAATCCGGAATGGGACCCCGTGGAGATGCAATCCTGGAGGCCGATTGGGTGATCGGTGAACTTTACAAAACGTTGGAAGAAGAAGGACTTTTGGAAAATACCCTCATCGTGTTTTCCAGTGATAACGGGCCCGTTTTGAATGATGGCTACTATGATGAGGCAGTAGAAAAATTAGGGAATCATACTCCGGCGGGTCCATTTAAAGGCGGAAAATATTCTCTCTATGAAGCTGGTACCCGGGTTCCATTTGTGACCTATTGGAAAGGAAAAATCCAACCCGGAACCTCTGATGCCCTGGTGACACAAATTGATTTGATGACATCCTTGGCTGCGTTAGTGGGAAGCTCCGAGATAGGTCCTGACAGTCAAAATCTTTTGGACACTTTCCTGGGTAAGAGCCAACAGGGCAGAGATGCTTTTGTATTGGAAGCTTACACCAAAACAGCTCTCAGGTCAGGCGATTGGGCAATGATTCCACCTTATCCGGGTCCGGCGCTTGAAAAAAATGTTCAGATCGAAATGGGTAATTCTCCTGAATATCAGCTATACAATCTTAAAGAAGACCCTGGACAGCAAAATAACCTGGCCAAATCCAATCCTGAAAAATTGGAAGAGATGATTCAACAGTACCAAGCGATCAGAGGTGATAACAGTAAATTTGATCAAGTGGAGTTGAAATAGATTGATTGGGAGATAAG
>DATIAI010000120.1:0-5078 GCA_035458065.1 Algoriphagus sp.
GAGGTATGGGATAAGCGTCAGATGAATCACTAAAAAGTTGTTGGGACCCAGATCCCATCTTGCCTGACGAACTGCTTCGATAAATGGAAGAGATTCAATATCGCCGACACAACCACCGATTTCGGTGATTACAACGTCATACTTCCCGTCTTGTCCAAGTTTGTAAAAGTTGCTTTTGATCTCGTCGGTAATGTGTGGAATTACCTGAACGGTTTTGCCTAGAAACTCCCCTTTTCGTTCTCTTGTGATTACGTTGTTGTAGATTCTCCCGGTAGTGATGTTGTTGCTTTGGGAGGTGGTGACATTTAAAAATCGCTCATAATGTCCCAAATCAAGGTCAGTTTCCGCTCCGTCATCAGTTACGTAGCATTCTCCGTGTTCGTACGGATTTAGCGTTCCCGGATCTATGTTGAGATAGGGGTCGAATTTTTGGATAGTCACACTGAAGCCCCTGGATTGCAGCAATTTGCCTAATGAAGCAGCGATAATGCCTTTTCCAAGAGATGAGGTAACACCTCCGGTGATGAAAATGTACTTGGTGGATGAGCCCATAAGAATGGAGACGGATGATTTTGATTGGAATCTTATGGGGCTCAAAATTAGGGAAATTTCCCGACTTGGCTTCTGATCTCTGATTTGATTTTTAAGGATTCTCAGGATTTGACGATAGAAGTTCAAAAGAGAAAGAAAAAGTAATTAGTGACAATATGTGTCAATTGCATTTTTATTGTTTTAACACTGGGTACTTTAGCATTGTGATACAAAGGGGATTGAATATTTAAATGAAGTCTTTAGGCATGAGGTCAGAGTATTTTAATTCAATTAGAAATTCGTCTGATCAGATGCTATGGTTAAAAAAAAAATCGTCTACAAATAAATCAATAAATAAAACTATGAACTCAAGAAATAAAATTATCGCACTGGTGGATCAGCATATTGAGAAGAACTCTAAACTGATGTCTGATTTGAATAGACAAAATCATGAAATAGTAATCTTGGATCCGATACAGATGTTTACTGAAATAGACTGGACACAATTCGAAGAAGATGTTCGGGTGATCAATAAAATTTATTCCCGACTTTTTGAAGAGGTGGTAATTTTTAATAAACAACTGGTTTGTTTTTGGCCACTTTCTGAGCAATTCGGTAGTGATTGGATTGAATTGGCTTCTTTGTGTAAGGCTAATAGCTATGAATTGGAAATATATAAAAGTCTGAATTTGAATAATGATGATTTTGGCTTTAGCGAAGAAATACTTCGGGCATGGAAAAAGTTTGTTTATTTTTTAATTGAGTCCTTACTTGATGATATTCAGCTAAATGAAGACTTTGAAGAGATAGCAACGCTAACTTCTGACCGGAATTGTATTATTTTATTCAAAATAGAGCAGGAGGGTAAAGTACGTTATTCATTTGCCTTCGATACAGAACAAATGGTTTTGGGATCAAACCTAAATATGGAGTCTCAGAGGAATGAGTATTTTCAGCCTTCTTTTGAGTCTTTCAGGGAAATGCTGGTAAAATTGTTGGGTGAAAATGATCTGAGCCTTTATCAAACCCGATTTTCAGACCCACAGTTGGAAAAAACCTATTTCAACGTGTTGGCAAAGGAATTCAAAAATACAAACCTGATTGAGACCTGGATTAAGTCCTATTCATTGAATTAATATGTAAGGCAGGTTTTGGTAAATTTTATTTTGTAAATATTTATTAAATATATTTAATGTATAAAAATCAATTTATATATTTCGGAGATTTTTATTAACACAAATAAATCTTCACAAAAATGAGAGAACTAATTAAAGAGGCTATTGCTGATCTTAAAAGAACAGATGGCTTTATCTATGTGACTGCAGACGGAAAAAAAATTGATCTTCATGAGGCGGCAGCAAGAGGAATTGCAGTAACTCCTGTAAACCCAAAAGATGAAGTAATCAAAAAGCTAGAAGCAGCTGGTTTGTTTTTAACAGATGGGAAGTTTGTTAACGAATTGAATGATCTTATTGCAGCATTGAGCGGTGGTTCTTCTTCCAAAAGTGCTGGAAAGAGAAGATCTTTTTCCGATTCTGAGAAAAACAAAATTGTAGAAGAGTGGCAAAAGGTAGAAGCAGCCGGCAAAAAAACCAAAGCAGCTTTTGCAAGAGAAATTGGAGTTGGTTATCAGACATTTATTAACTGGCTAAAGAGCTAATTGAATTTCAAATTCATAAAAAAAGACAGCTTTTATGCTGTCTTTTTTGTTTATATATCTGCTTGTTTATTCCGTAAAGTACCGATGATCATGATACATCCCATAATAAAAAAGGCGCCGATTCCAATAAGGAATTGGGGGCTTAGATCGGGTGCGGGAATGGTGAAGTCAAACAGGTTAATATTAAGGGACGGGAATTTAATTGGAGGAAGTTTATCCAATAATGAAGTGTTTTCCGGTTGAGCAGGAATCAGGAAAATACTCCATGAGAATATTGCCAGAATAAATCCAATGATAAATTTCCATCCCAATGGTGAAATAACCGGTTTATAAACCAAAGTTGATTTTGGCAAAGCTTCGATTTTTTTCAGGACAGACCAATGAAATCCTTCTCCCGGAGATTCGGCTCCGGCTTCCAGTATCCATTTCTTAATAGGATCCGCTGAATTAATATTTTCATTCTTCATGTGAGCCCGATTAATTCTTTGTTGGTTAATTTTTGTAACGCCAAAACCAAATGTTTTCTTCCTCTGAAAAGCTGGACCTTCACATTGGATTCAGAACTTCCGGTAATTGTTGCGATTTCTTTGATGGATTGATCTTCAAGATAAAACAAGGTCAAAACTATTGCCTCTGCAGGATTCAGCATTTCAATTCCTTTTTTTACCAGAGCAGCTCTTTCTTCCCGTTGCAAGATCTCTAAACCGTCCATAAAATCTGCAGGTTCACCGGAATTTTCAAGGATATCCTCAACCATCGTAAAATGTCGCTTTGTTTTCCTCAATCTTCCTAGACATTCATTATATACGACACGGTACATCCAGGTGGTAAATTTAGACTTGCCCTCGAATCCTGAAAGAGATTGATAAACTTTCACAAAGGTGTCTTGTGCCGCTTCCTGTGCTTCCTCAGGATTTTTGAGCATCCGCAAAGCCAAAGTATAAACCAAGTGCTGATGCTTTTGCACCAACAGACCAAATGCCTGCATGTCGCCTTGGCGGGTTAGCTTAATGTAATGATCGTCTTCCAGAAATCGCATTCAGAAATTAGATGCAGGTTTTGATAAAAAAGTTACAAATTATTTTTTTCAAAAAATTCTGTAACCTCTTCTGCAATGGCTGCATCCAAAGGACAAACAAAAACAAAAAACTTATGCAAGAAGATATCTTAATCCCGCTGATTATATTCTCAGCCATTTTCGGAATGACCTACGTCTATCTCACGACCCGTAACAAAGAGCGGCTAGCACTCATCGAAAAAGGCGCTGATGCCTCCATGTTTAATACTGGAAAAAAGAGAGGAATGGGCTCAATTATCCTCAATTTGGCACTTTTGGCCATTGGTATTGGATTGGGTGTATTGGTAGGAGCTGGGCTTAACCAAGGTGGAATGGACGATGATGTTGCCTTTCCTGCCAGCATTTTCATCTTTGGCGGCTTGGGCTTGGTTGCCAGCTTTTTTATCAATAGGAAATTGGATAACGAGTAAACTAAACCAAATCTTAATCACAAAATGCCTCTTCCCAAATGGGAGAGGTTTTTTTGTGTTTAAGATTTTAACCTCTCAGGCCGGATAATCTGATTATTTTTACAGCAAAAATTAAAGATTTGGATCAGCAAGCAATCGTAAAAACTTTCCGCGACAGGGGAGAGGTGACAATCAAGGAAGGAAACGGGAAAACCCTCACGCTTCTGAAATCGGAAAAATGGAATCCAGAATTGGGTATGGACTGGACATACCTCTTGTTTGACCTTTTCCAAATCCGCTCTGTTTGTGAGCCTTTTTCTGAGGTATCGCTGGATATAGTTGAGTTTGGAAGCAAGCCGACCATATTTCATAGCCCAGTGAATGCAGTGATCAAAACCGGTCCGATTCAGGATGGTACTATCTGTTTTTCCCTGATTCGAGAACCAAACTGGAACAAATTGCTTTTCCAGATTTCTCAGCCAGTATTAGCGAAAATTGATTCCAAAAGTGTGGAGGCTGATTTTCAGACAGAGCTGTTTTTTCCACTTTTAGGACCAAATACAAAAGAAATGTTTCTTGGTCCCGATGGTGATGTCAAAATTATCAATCGATGAATTTAAAGTCCAGGCTAGACGAGCAAGAAATTTTTAAAAAAGTAGGAGATGCAAGTTCCCGATTGGGGATTAAATCCTATGTGGTGGGAGGATATGTCCGTGACCTGATTCTCAATCGTCCCAGCAAGGACATCGATTTTACCTGTGTAGGTAGTGGAATCACCCTGGCCCAGGAAGTTGCCAAATCATTCGACCAACATATTCCTCTTTCAGTTTTTAAAAATTTCGGCACAGCCATGCTCAAGCTGGACGATTGGGAGTTGGAGTTTGTCGGTGCCAGAAAAGAATCCTACCGGCTGGAATCCCGTAAGCCAATTGTAGAAGATGGAACGCTGGAAGAAGATCTGGAGCGAAGGGATTTCACAATTAATGCAATGGCAATTTCACTCAATTCGGAAGATTATGGAGAATTGATTGATCCGTTTGACGGTTTGGGGGACATCAAGCGCAAGCTAATTAAGACGCCGCTTGAACCTGGGATCACATTTTCGGATGATCCCCTCAGGATGATGAGGGCAGTGAGATTTGCAGCCCAACTGAATTTTGATATCGATGCTGACACTTTTTTTGCCTTATCTGAAAATGCGGCAAGGCTTCAGATTATTTCTGCCGAAAGGATAATTGACGAACTCAATAAAATCGTCATGACTCCTAAGCCGTCTTATGGGTTTAAATTGCTTTTCGCCGCAAAGCTTTTGCATGAGTTTTTCCCTGAAATGGTCGAATTGCAAGGGGTTGATTCAGTGGATGACAAGTCACATAAGGATAATTTCTACCACACCCTTCAAGTCTTGGACAATGTTTGT
>DATIAI010000121.1:0-13120 GCA_035458065.1 Algoriphagus sp.
CTAAGGAAATCTCAAATCGAAAAGAGAAAGAACGGATTGCTGAGAAAGTCGCTCATAAAGCCCTCGATGGGGAAATAATAGGTGCCGGCTCGGGATCTACCTCTTTTTTAACGGTACTGGCTTTGGGTAAACGGGTAGAAGCCGAGGGTATTTCCATCAGGATTGTTTCAACTTCCATTGAAATTGAATTAGCTGCCCATGCAGTGGGCCTGAGTGTTATATCTTCCATAGATTCGATAATTGACTGGTGTTTTGACGGGGCCGACGAGGTAGATTCTGCAAATCGTCTGATTAAAGGACGAGGAGGTGCATTGCTTCGGGAAAAGGCAGTTTTTCGGGCCTCCAAAAAAATAATTTTGGTCGCGGACGCTTCTAAAAGTGTTGTCAGATTAGGTGAGAAATATCCCGTTCCCGTGGAAGTGGATCCCAGGTGGGTGAGAAAAGTCTACGGCGATATAGCTAAAATGCCAAACGTTTCTGAAGTAAATCTAAGGATGGCCGTAAACAAAGACGGACCCGTAATTACTGAAAAGGGAAATGTGTTGCTGGATGTCCGGATGAATAAAATTGAAGACCGTGATGAAGCTGAATTCATGAGAATGCCCGGTGTCATTGAAACTGGTATTTTTTCCGGGTTTGAATTTGAGAGAATAATGAAATAATGTCCCAGCGGCGGGCAATCCTACAAAACCGACCCATGTGCCCTGAACCCTGATGAGTGACAAAACCTCAGAATGATTGCATACAGGCAGATCAGGTGAAAAAAAAACAGTCGTATATTTGTGACCTCTAACCCCTCTCCCAGGATGTGAAATAATTTCTTTCGGACAATAAAAGACGACAAACTGCCTGGCAGGATGTCCATTTCATTAATCTCCAACGAAAGAAGTTATGCTTACTTTACAAGACATTTCCTATATACATCCCAACAAAGAACTGCTGTTTGACGGCATCAATCTTTCAGTAAATCCTCAGGACAAGATTGCCCTTGTTGGCAATAACGGTTCGGGAAAATCGACCCTCCTCCAAATTGTCGCCGGAGAATTGCAAGTTTCTTCCGGACAGGTTTCTCTTGCCACAAAACCCTATTACGTTCCTCAGATTTTCGGACAGTACAATCATCTGACGATTGCCCAAGCGTTGCGGATAGACGGCAGGCTCAATGCCTTGAAGGAAATCCTAAACGGCAGCCTCACGGAAGAAAATTACGCGTTGCTCGAAGATGACTGGACAGTGGAAGACCGCTGTAGGGAGGCTTTGCAGCGATGGCAGCTCGATGATTTGGATTTATCCCAATCCATCGAATCGCTAAGCGGAGGACAAAAAACGAAAGTTTTCCTTGCCGGAATTTCGATCCATCAGCCAGAACTTATCCTACTGGACGAACCGAGCAACCATCTGGATCTCTCGGGCAGAAAGCTCCTGTATGATTTTATCCAGTCGACTACGGGTACGATAATCGTGGTAAGTCACGACAGAAAGTTGTTGAACATTTTGAATAAGGTTTTCGAATTGAGCAAGCGGGGAATTACTGCCTATGGCGGCAACTATGATTTCTATGCTGCGCAGAGAGAAACAGAAAAAAATGCGCTAAATCAGGAGCTGCAAAGCAAGGTAAAGGAGCTGAGAAAAGCCAGGGAAAAAGAACGGGAAACACTGGAGCGGCAGCAAAAATTAGACAGTCGGGGCAAGGGCAAACAGGAAAAAGCAGGGGTTGCCCGAATCATGATCAACACCCTTAGGAACAAAGCCGAAAACAGCACCTCAAAGCTGAGAAGTGTTCATGCTGAAAAGATTGGAGGAATCTCGCAGGAATTGCAGGACCTGAGATCCTCCCTGCCGGACCTGGACAAGATGAAGTTTGGCTTTGATAATTCGGCTCTGCATCGGGGCAAGGTCCTATTTACGGCTACTGAGGTTAATTTCAGTTACGGCAGAGGGCCTCTTTGGCAGGACGTGCTGAATATCCAACTGAGGTTTGGAGAACGGATAGCATTAAAAGGAGAGAACGGGTCCGGCAAAACAACTTTGATCAAACTGATCTTGGGAGACATTGCTCCGGTTACCGGAGAAATCTACCGGGCAGACACCAAACTGGTTTACATTGACCAGGATTATTCACTGATTGACAACAGGTTAAAGGTGTACGAACAAGCCCAGCAATTCAATTCTTCTGCTTTGCAGGAACACGAAATCAAAATCAGGCTCAACCGGTTTTTGTTTGGCAAATCCGATTGGGAAAAACCCTGCAGCGCACTGAGTGGTGGAGAAAAAATGCGATTGATGCTCTGCTGCCTTACGATCAACACTCAATCGCCTGACATGATTATTTTGGACGAGCCTACAAACAACCTGGACCTACAGAACATCGATATTTTAACTGGGGCAATCAACGAGTATCAGGGAACCTTGCTGGTAGTTTCTCACGATGAAACATTTTTGGATCAGATAGGCATCGAACGGACAATTTCCCTCTGACCGAATTCCAAAATCCGACTGAGTATTCGGAACTCCCGGATGAATGTGTATATTATTGACAAATATTTGTTGATAATATTAACATGATGGAAATTACCCAAGAGCAGTTGAAAAATCTGGAAGCGGAACTGGAAAAGCTGAAAATCCTGGTCAAGGCAAAAATCAGGAAGCTCCAAAATGATATGGGCTTGAGCAAGAAATACAGCCATAGAATTCATCAGGGCAGAAACATTCAAATGCAAATCGATGAGGCCCTGGAATTCCTTAAGTCCGGACAGGCTGAACCGGCCCTGGACAAAGTTTGGGATTTGAAAAACCTGGGGCTAAAACTAAAATCGGTCAGCTTCCCATTTGGGCACAAAACCTTCCGGCAGCTCCGGAAGGAAAGCATCCTACGCAATCCGGAGCAACTGATAAAGCGCTCAAGGTCACATGGAGAAGGATATAGAAAGTGAAAGGTCTGAAGTCAAAAAGCTGGATTAACCTTCCAATACGAAAGTATAGAGAAGGCATAGGTCACCCTGCTTGAGTATTTTCTCCCGTCTTTTTACCTCTTTTGGGAAAAATAGCTCTTCGATCTGCTTTTTCTCAATCTCTGTCAAGGGAACAAAGCATTCCAGGTGGTTTAACAGGGGTCTGATATCCATATACTTAAACCTAGACGCATCTCACTTTACAACCTATTCCAATTGTTATACTCCTCCCATTTCCAGAAATCTACTGGGACTTAATCGACTCCCATCCGGGAGCCATTGACCAATTCTGCTTCAATATCGAAGTTATTCCTTGCCAAGCCCCATTCTTAATCTAGTTTAAGGGTAAAAGAAATTCCTGTTTTTAGGTTTGCTTTCGGATATGGCGCAGATTTGAATTTAGCTACATTCAAAACAATACTCATTTGACACAGTATGGATATCAACAAATTATAATGCTTAAACAAACCCGAATGCTTCAAGAGCTGTTAAACAAAGGCATCCCTTCGGGAAACCCATTTTTTTGGGCAACTAGAATGAAAAGAAGAAAGCAAAATAAATAAAGAATGCGCTTCTATTGGCTCGGTGGATCTGGAACAAAAGAAGTACTAACCAAAACCTGAAATCATTGGAACAGAATAAATTTGACATACTTGAAGCAAAAGCGCCAGGCATCCATAACCCGGAGCAGTTTAGGACTGAGGTGATCGATGGCCTTACCTCGACCCCGAAAAGGCTAAGTTCAAAATACTTTTACGACAAAAAAGGAGATGAGCTTTTTCAGCAGCTCATGGAAAGCCCGGAGTATTACCTGACCAGATGTGAACTGGATATTTTTCAAAACCAAAGAAAAGAATTGGCAACACTCATTGTAGGCGACAATCCAGAGCCATTTGATTTGATCGAACTGGGAGTGGGAGACGGCTTCAAAACCCAATTCCTACTCCGTGAACTCGTGGAAAGGAAAACCAATTTTAACTATCTTCCAATAGACATCTCCGGGAATATTCTATCAGAATTGGAAAGTAACCTTTCCCATCTGGAAGGGCTGCGTATAGATCCCCTTCAGGGGGAGTATTTAGATACACTTCAGGAAGCAACTACGAAATCCGAAAATAGAAAGGTGGTACTGTTTCTGGGTGCAAACATTGGAAATATGGATATGAAAGAGGCAAGAAAATTCTGTCAGCAGGTAAGAGCCCTGCTCCAGCCGGGTGACTTATTCCTGATTGGATTTGACCTCCGCAAAAATCCTGAAACAATTTTGAATGCCTATAATGACAAAAAGGGGATCACCAGGGAGTTTAATCTGAACCTCCTGCAAAGAATCAATAATGAGTTGGATGGTGAATTTGACATGGACCAATTCAGCCACTACCCTACCTATGATCCTGTATCAGGTGCATGTAAAAGCTTCCTGATCAGCAAAATGGATCAACAGGTAAAGATCGGAACTACCGAAGTCACCTTTAAAGAAGGGGAATGGATCGATATGGAGATCTCCCAAAAATACTCCCAACACGAAATTGCGGAAATGGCTGAAAAATCGGGTTTTGCGGTCATTGGTTCATTTTCCGACAAGAAAAACTGGTTCGTGGACTCTGTTTGGGCTGCCTTGCCACCTGAGAATCAAACTCCTGGCATGGCATGATTCGGGCAGATCATCTCACCAAAAGGTATAACGGTACGGAAGTCGTCTCGGCAGTTAGTTTTGAAGTCGAGCAGGATCAGACCTTGGTTTTACTGGGTACCAGTGGGTCAGGAAAGACGACCACACTCAAGATGATCAATCGGCTAATCCCCCCCGATGAGGGCACAGTATATATTGATGGATCAAACACCGCTTTTGAATCCCCTGAAAATCTAAGAAGGAAAATTGGCTTTGTGCTTCAAAATATCGGATTGTTTCCCCATTACACAGTCGAACAAAACATTGCCGCCGTACCCCATTTGCTGGGATGGGAAGACAAACGGATTGGTCATCGGGTGAATGAGCTGATGGAAAAACTTAACCTCCCCTATTCCCAGTTTGGCAAAGCATATCCCAAAGATCTCAGTGGTGGGCAGCAGCAAAGAGTGGGATTGGCCAGAGCACTGGCAGCAAACCCCAAAATACTGCTGATGGATGAGCCTTTCTCTGCTCTTGATCCCATTACACGCAAAAACATCAGAAAGGAATTTCGGGAACTCGATGAACTGAAAAATAAAACCATTGTGATGGTGACCCATGATGTCCAGGAGGCATTTGAAATGGGGAATCAGATTTTCCTGATGAGTGGGGGAAAAATAATACAAACCGGCTCTCCCCAAGACATCTTATTTCACAGCCAAACCGAATTTGCAGGGAATTTTTTAAGTGACCAGCAATTTGTTCTGGAATTGAAAGCTGTTCTCTTGGCCCACATTTGGAATATAATTGAAGAAGTGGACGCCCCTCATAAAAACTTGCCTATCTATTCCGCTGACCAATCCCTGTTTGAGGTGCTGGAGTCTTCCATCAAACAGTCTGAAATGGGCCATCTGATGATACAAGATGAAAATGGAAACAGCAAGATCACATCATTCCCACAATTATTAAAGGGGTTTTCCATCTACAAAAAGACCTATAGCTAATGGAAGATTCCCAAACATTGCTGCAATTCTTCAGTGAGCAATCCGATAAGATAATCCAACAGACGGTGACCCATCTCGGGCTTACGTTTATTTCCCTGATCCTGTCAATACTGGTTGCTATCCCAATTGGGGTAATCATCGCCAGAAATCAACGGTTTGCCGGATTAGTCCTCGGCATGGTCGGTGTAATGCAGACTATTCCCAGTATTGCCCTACTTGGAGTAATGATTCCGTTCCTTGGAATTGGTGCCACCCCGGCCATTGTAGTTTTGTTTTTGTACGCCCTATTGCCTATCGTAAGAAATACTTATACCGGAATCACACAGGTAGAACCCAGCGTCGTAGAAGCAGCGACAGCGATTGGAATGAACCCTCGGCAACTCCTTTTGAAGGTGGAATTTCCCCTGGCTTTTCCGGTAATCATGTCAGGGATTCGAACTGCGGCAGTTATAAATGTCGGGGTGGCTACCCTTGCAGCTTTTATCGCAGCAGGAGGACTTGGGGAGTTTATTTTTGGAGGGATAGCCATGAACAACTCCAATATGATTTTGGCCGGAGCCATACCCTCTGCTGTCCTGGCAATTTTGCTGGATCAGGTATTTGCTCTGGCTAACCGGATTTCTCCCAGGCAGATGGGTTGGGGATTTCTTGTATTTCTGTTGGTTTCCTTTTCTGTCTCATTTTTATATTATGCCCCATTGGTTGCAGGAGATCGCTTAAAAGCAGGTTTTGAACCTGAATTCATGGGTAGAAAAGATGGGTTTCCTGGCCTGAAAAAGATTTATGGCCTTGAAATGAATACCGTGGTGATCCATGATGCCATGATGTACAAGGGTATTGAAGAGGGAAAACTGGATGTAATCGGAGGTTATAGTACAGATGGAAGGGTCAAGGCTTATGACCTTGTAATTCTTGAAGATGACAAACACAACTTCCCTCCCTATGAGGCTGCTCCGGTAATAAGAATGGATTTTCTTAGGGAACACCCTGAAATCGAAGAGGTGCTGAATTTATTGTCCGGGAAAATCCCGGATTCGGTGATGACCGCACTCAATTATCAAGTCGATCATCTCAAACAATCCCCGGAAAAAGTCGCAAAGGATTTTCTGATCCAAACTGGGCTCTACCGCCAGCCAGGCAAAGTAAAAAATGGGGTAATACGGATAGGTTCAAAGGTATTTACCGAGCAATACATTTTAGCAAGTATCTACTCGATACTGATTGCCGGTCATACTTCCTTAGAAGTGGAAACAAAAACGGGGCTTGGGGGGACAAAAATATGTTTTGATGCCCTGGCCAACAACCAAATTGATTTTTATCCGGAGTACACCGGCACCGGACTGCTTGTCATTCTCCATCCGGACGAGGAAGAGTTAAAGCAGGCCTTGGGTTCAACTCAGAATGCCTTTGATTTCGTCAATCTGGAATTTCAGAAACAATATAATATGAAGTGGCTTAGGCCATTGGGCTTTAGCAATAGCTACGCTTTGATGATGAGAAGAGAAGAAGCCCAGGAGTTCAACATTCGTTCTATTTCCCAATTAAGTGAATATGTCAAACACAACTAGTTTACTTCAACAATTCCAAAAAGTCAGAAAGCACTCAGAAAATATCTGTGTAAATCTGGAAATAGAAGATTATGTAGTTCAGCCGATTGCGGATGTCAGCCCTCCCAAATGGCATTTGGGACATACCACCTGGTTTTTTGAGACCTTTATTTTAATCCCCCATTACAGGGGATATCAGGCGTTTGACCCTCAATATAATTTTGTCTTCAACAGTTATTATGAAACGGTCGGGACAAGGGTGATCCGCACGGACCGGGGCAACCTGAGCCGTCCTTCTGTTTCCGACGTGTATGCCTATCGGAAGTACGTAGACGATCAGATGGCCTCTTTCTTAGAAAAGGAAGAAATCAAGGGCGAACTTTCTGATTTGCTCATCCTGGGCTTGAACCATGAACAACAACACCAGGAGCTTCTTCTTACAGACATCAAATATATTCTGGGACACAATCCACTTTTTCCAAAATTCGAATTTTCATTTCCTTCCAATTCTGCCAGCGAGGAGAAGACCAAAAAATCAATACCCGGGGGCATCTATGAAATAGGCTTTGAAGGCAAAGGATTTTGTTTTGACAATGAATGCGGAAGACACAAAGTATATCTGGATGATTTCCAAATCCACAGCTCGTTGGTCAGTAATTCGGAATACCTGGAATTCATCGGGGATGACGGATACCAAGATTTTCGCCATTGGCATGCCGAAGGTTGGGATTGGGTAAAATCCCGCAATGCTAACTCGCCTTTATACTGGCATTCCCTGGATGGTGTGTGGATGAACTACACCTTTGACGGGCTCAAGCCGGTGGATCCAACAGAAGCGGTATGTCATGTCAGTTTCTTTGAGGCATCCGCCTTTGCTGCATGGAAAGGCATGCGACTTCCCACCGAGGCCGAATGGGAAGTGGCGTCCGCTCAATTACAATGGGGCAAAAGATGGGAATGGACCGGTAGTGCCTATCTCCCCTATCCTAAATACCAAAGGGCAGCGGGAGCAATCGGGGAATATAACGGGAAGTTCATGGTCAATCAAATGGTCCTGAGAGGAGGATCAGTAGCCACTCCGGAAGGGCATAGCAGAAAGACTTACCGAAATTTCTTTCATGCACCACATCAATGGCAGTTTACCGGTATCCGGTTAGCAGAATAGAATTCAAAATGGTGTGTGCGAACCGGTGGGTTGGTTTGTTTCACAGGAATGTTATCGGAAAATTGGTCGCTGAAAGATTTTACCCATATGGCAAAAGGAAAGATTGTCATAAAAATCCAAGAGCAGTCCTCTTGGTGAAAATCCGGTTGAACTTCAGCATCAATCCGATTCCAATTCCCAAAAACCTTCAAATTTTTCAACCATTTACCTACCGATTTGGACTGGCTATAAAAACCATCGTTTTTAAATCTGCTGAGCCAGCATCCAGATTTTTTCAGATAACAAAATTGTGAAAGAACTATAATTCTGAATTTATAGTCCGGTTTACAATCTACAAAGACCGGTATCCGCGCTCAAAACGCAAAAGTCCCTCTTCCAGATCCTTTCTTGGACAAGCGATATTAATCCGTAGAAATCCCTCTCCAGATCCACCATAAAGCTCTCCGGAAACAAGCCAAAGTTTCTCTGCCTGAAGTAAGTGACTTTGGATTTCATGAGAGGTTTTATTTAACTGCCTACAGTCCATCCAAACGAGATAGGTTGCCTCCAGCCTGGCAATTCTGACTTCCGGAAGGCGGGAATTGAAAAAATGCTTCAGGAATAAATAGTTATCATACAAATAAGCCTTCAACCGACTTAGCCATTGAAAGTTTTCATGGGAATAAGCAGCTATCAAGCCCTCAACCGCAAAAACATTCAACTCATTCGCTCCTTCCAATCGGTTTTCGACGTCCAATTTCATTTGTTTATCGGGACAGAATAGATAAGCAACCTGAAGGCCCGAGAGATTAAAAGACTTTCCCGGTGATCCAAGAGTGAAGCAGGCCACTTCATATTCCCTTGCAATAGAAGCAAAAGGAATATGCTCCTGAGCATCATAAACCAAATCAGAATGTACCTCGTCAGAAATCACGATCAAACCATTTTCAGAACAGATCTTTGAAAGCCGCCCGAGTTCAACCTTATTCCAGGATCTCCCGACTGGATTATGTGGATTGCACAGTAACAACACTTTCGTTTCCGAATCTGTCGCCTTTTTCTCCAAATCTTCAAAATCAAAAGTGTATTCCTCTTCAAGATACTTGAGGTTATTTTCTACTACTTTGGAGCCACTATTTTGGATTGCTTCGAAAAAACGATTATAGACAGGGGGCTGGACTATTACCTTTTGCCCGGGCAGCATGCAAGATCTTAAAATAGCTGTAATCGCAGGTAAAACACCTGCTAAGGGGACAATCAGGTCCCTATCTACTGCCATACCATGGGATCTTTCCCACCATTCCCCTATTGCCTGAAAAAATGCATCAGGAATTCTGGTATATCCAAAGATGCCATGCCTTGCTCTATTGGCCAAGGCGGCTTGAATGGATGCAGGGGACCTAAAATCCATATCGGCAATCCACATGGGCAACATCTTTTCTTCAGCTGAAGAATCCCACTTCACAGTGTTCGTTCCCCTTCTGTCTACAACTTCATCAAAATCCATATCAAGAAAATATCAAGGCCAAACTTAAGGTAAATCTGATTATCCGATTGGCCAAAAAGGACTACCCTCCTGTTGACCGGGTTAAGGTTTTCATGGAGATTATTAAACTGGTGGAGAACTTTAGTAAGTAAAATGGGAGGTTATGTAATGGACAACATAACCTAGAATTCCTTCAACTATCTATGATTTTGGATGAAAAAATGCCTCAGAATCTTTGCCCGGAGCTGGTTTCTTCATCTCAACCAAGGTGCTCCTATGCCATCTTTTAATTTGACCAGGCAATCCAGGATTCAGGTAGGACTGATCAAATTCACTAACACCGTGCAGTCCCTCAAAGTCTGAGGCGCCCGCAGCATTCGCACCATTTTCTGTCTTAATGCACCAGTTTAGGAATAAGGATACAAAGGCCCCTTTTCTCTTACCCAAGTCTGTTGGTACCACAAATCCTGAATTATATTTCAGCTTGCCAATGGATCTGTTCTCATCATCCTTTTTTGTCTTTTTTTGGTCCAAATAGATCAGCCCAGCAATCAATCCAATGCTTTCCCTTCCGAAACCGAGTTGGTTGCCTCTTGTGATTTTCATATTCTGAAAGCCTGACTCCGACAAAAGATCAATAGCATAAGAACTAAGCCTAGTGGCCGGTTCAGGGAAATAAATCTGAAGGATATCGCCTGAAGCTTCATCTCTTTTTGACATTTCCGCATCAAAATAGGCATCTACAAACTGTTTTAAGGTTTCATCCCTTTTTTGAACATTGATATTATTTTCGACGTCTTTGAACTTTGCATTGATTAAATCATCGCCTTTTACATCCTGCCAATTCCATTTGTATACACCCGCCTCGGCAAGCCAGTTACCCTCTGCTTTCTTATTATCATTTAAGGCTTTACCCGAATCAGTAGTAATCCCGGAAACATCACTGTCTATCGTTTCCACATTGGTTTCATCCGAACTGATATTTGGCCATTGTTTCCATCTTCCGTTTTGGTCATACCACAATTTATAGGCTTCTATGGCGGCAAATCTCAGAAATGAATAATCTATTCCTGATTTATCCCCTCCCCTTGGAACGATAAATTGTCCGGATTGGAATATTCCTTTCATATGATAGCCCTTTTGATAACCACCTACCTGATAATAGATTGGATTACCGACAGCCTCTGCATTAGCTGCGACAATTTGATTTGGGGTGGATTTATTTTGGCCTGGAACTACCCCCTTGTTATCCAAATCATCGGGTTCTCCTTTTTTATTGGACAAAATCCATACGTAGGTAAAATCAGGAAGCGTATCTGCGTTAATACCCACCGGATTCGAATCTCCGGATATCCCGATTTTAAGTTTGGTCAGTTGGGTCACATCCAGGGAAGCAGTGACAGTTTTCATTGACTCCTGATCCTGGCTTGAGTCAATTTTCATCTGCAATGCCTTTCCTCCCATGATATCGGCCTCCCTCTCCAGTCCGGAATCATCGTTCACATTAACACCCGACTTCATTTGTATGGTAGGTTTGACTCTACCCTGCTTCTGTTGGACAACGTGCCAGGCCTCATGTGGAAGATGCTTTTCCTGACCAGGCCCCAGGTGGATTTCAGACCCTTGTGCGAAAGCATGAGCCTGCAACTGGGCTGGTTGAGCGGAATTATAGTGTACCCTCACATCATCCAAAGAATAACCGGAGAGACCTTCGATCCCTGATTTTAAACTATCCGGTAGCCCGGTATTGTTTCTTTGTCCCGAAGCGGCTTTGCTATTTGCAATTTCACCCAACTTCCGCTGCAGTACTGATTCAGGTCTATTATCCTGAAATTGCATTTGAGAATTTGCCAAGTCCCTATTACCGGAAGATTCAGATGATGGAGTTGGGGATTTTGGAGTTATACTACTTCTTGAATGAGAGGACATAAAAATTCATTTAAAACAAGTTTTCACCGATTCCAGATTTTCTTCTCAGCAATTTCCATCATTATGCCTCAGGTTTTCTCTGGAACTGGATGAATCTGCAAATCAAACTAATATAGCAAACAATTTCATTTTGGCTCCTAGGCAACCAACCTGCTTTCAGGAGTTGAGGCGCCCTACCCTTTGACAGCTACCGTCACCTCCGGAATATTGGTATCCATCCTTGTATTCAGCACCCCATCCATGACCCGAAAAGCTTCGAGTTTGGAATCCTCCGGATAAGGAATCATCAGATTGGTCATTTCCTCCCTGCTAAGATCAGGAAGCAACCAGGCAGCAGCATTATCCCCATCCAATATCAGGGGCATGCGTTTTTTCTCATTGTGCACTTCCTCCAACAGTGGTGATGCAGGAACGGTAATAATGGAAAAGGTTGGCATTCCCTGCCAAACCGAGAAAATACCCCCTAAGGTAAGAATCTCCCCTTCTTTGGGACGGACGTAATAGGTCTGACTTGACTTCTGCCCTGCGACCTGATGAGGTTCAAAAAATCCCGATACGGCAATCAGGCATCGGTTTTTCCAATATGACCTATAAGAAGGCTTTTCAAAAAGGTCTTCACAAGTCGCATTCAGGGTATTGGACTTGAAGTCTTTTTCGGTTTTTACCCAGCCGGGAATTAACATCCATCTAAAAAAATCCAGTGCCTCCGGTTTCAATGTGCTAATCACGGGCAGATAGGGTTTGCTAAATCCATGGAAATGATGACCGGGAACATACTTTCCGGCATTGAGTACAACTTTCTTCTTTAAGACAGACTTGAGCCTATCACTGTCCAGACTGGATGAAACATGGTAGCACATTGGATTTGTTCTTTATTGAATTCCGGAGTTGAATCCACAGGCCAAAATGGCCGTTTGTAAGCCAGCTCCATTTAATCCCTAATCTACCCTAAAAAATATGGAGGCTGCTAAGCTCCCTCTGGGGTAGTAATAAATTCTCCCAAAAATAAAATTGGGATGTATTCCCAATTTGTGGTTTATAATGCCCAACAGGTGTATCAACCCTTCAAGCTTTGACAGGAAATATAAACATTCCTGAAAATTTTTAAACAAATCCAAATCAGCCATTTCGCCAAAGGAATTCAAGGAATACTACAGGATGTTCTAAAATTAGAATTGACTAAAACATCCGGAGAAAAGCTAAATCAATGAAGCAGTTAGCCTTTCACTAAAATCCGGGGAGAAAATTTCGCAACGGATAATTGGTGCCAACAAATCCTTGAGGTTAAACCTTAATGGAAATGAATTACCTCCCAGGATCTGATCGGTTTAAAAAGAATTCTGAAAAGGAAATAGTAGGATTATTGATTGGATATATAGCAGGAAGAAATAAAATGTACAATAAGGCAGATTGGAAAATCAAAGTACACTCATCAATGGATTTTTCTATT
>DATIAI010000122.1:0-2415 GCA_035458065.1 Algoriphagus sp.
TTGGTGCCCTTTGCGATTTGGCTTTTTTTCAGTACCTGTTTTACCAAGAATCTTCTGACCCACTCGGAGATTACAAAAAGTGCAATAAATGAGAGGATCAATGTCAGGATTAACCCTACGGTTAATTTTGAATCCCCGAGGCTGATAAGGTTTTCATTTAAAATGTTTTCAAGCCATTGCCAAAAGTTTCCCTTTTCTTCCATAATCAATTGAATTTTTTCATCGGAAATCAATATAATTCCAAATATGAATCCTTAAAATATTTAATCTTAACCCGGAAAACCAATATTGTTCTTAATTCAATTTCAATTCGATAGATTATTTCGATTTGAAGTTCGTAGGGTATCTGTTTTAAAATAATTGACTGAATATCTTTAATTTTGTGGCTATGAGTAAGCAAAGAGAAGAATTAGAACACCGCCTCAAACTCAGGAATATCAAATTGGCTGACTACGATGATATCCGGGAGATGATGGTGTCGATATATAAAAATCAGGGTGGTGCCTGGACTAAAGCAGAACTTAAAAATCAACTCAAAGCCTTTCCTGAGGGACAAATTTGTATTGAAGACAATGGTAAAGTCATTGCTGCAGCGCTGAGTATCATTGTGGATTATGGGAAGTTTGGGGACAATCATACTTATGACCAAATCACCGGCTTCGGCAAGTTTGACACCCATGATGATGAAGGAGATACGCTTTATGGGACTGATGTTTTTGTCCACTCCGACTATCGTGGGATGCGACTTGGCCGACGACTTTACGATGCCCGAAAAGAACTCTGCGAAAATCTGAACCTTCGGTCCATCATTGCCGGAGGCCGCATACCGGGGTATTCCAAATACGCCGATGAGATGACTCCCCGGAAATACATCGACTTGGTCAAAAACAGGGAGATCTTTGACCCGGTGCTTTCATTTCAACTGGCCAATGAGTTTCACGTCCGAAAGGTGATCACCAAATATTTGCCTCAGGATACTGACTCGCGAGCTTATGCGACCTTGCTCGAGTGGATCAATATCTACTACGAAAAGGATGAAAAACTCATCGGTAATAAAAAATCCATCGTCAGGTTGGGATTGGTGCAATGGAAAATGCGCCGCTTCTCCAATGTGGATGATCTGATGCAGCAGGTGGAATTTTTCATTGATACCGTATCTGGATACAAATCTGACTTTTGCCTGTTGCCGGAATTTTTCAATGCACCGCTTCTGGCAGAATTCAACGACATGGATGCTTCCGAGGCCATCCGGAACCTTGCCGATTACACCGATGAGATTGTGGGCAGAATGAGTGAATTGGCCGTGTCTTACAATGTGAATATCGTGGCTGGATCAATGCCCGAATACGACGGAAAGAAACTTCGAAACGTCAGCTACCTCTGTCGCCGTGACGGAACCCAAGACAAACAATACAAACTGCACATTACTCCAGATGAGGCCGCTTATTGGGGCTTGCAGGGTGGAAATGGTATTCACGTGTTTGACACAGATGCCGGAAGGATCGGGATTTTGATCTGTTACGATGTGGAATTTCCTGAATTGGGTAGAATCCTTGCCGAACAGGAAATGGACATCCTATTCGTTCCTTTCTGGACAGATACCAAAAATGCCTTCCTTCGGGTGAATACTTGTGCAAAGTCCCGGGCAATTGAAAATGAATGTTACGTGGCAATCACAGGTTCGGTAGGTAACCTTCCAAAGGTTGAAAATATGGACATTCAGTATTCTCAAGCGGCTATTTTCTCCCCATCTGATTTTTCATTTCCTCACGATGCTGTGGTGGCCCAAGCTTCAGAAAACGAGGAAACAATCATAGTGGCCGATGTGGATCTTGACTTACTCACCAAGCAGCGGAAAGCAGGAAGTGTCAGAAATTTGGAACAACGCAGGCTGGATCTTTACTCAGTACAATGGAAACAGAAAAAATAATCAACGAATACTTTGCTCATGTGCCTAAGGAGATATTCGAAAAGGCAAAATCCATCAAAGTCCTCATCACCGACATTGATGGGGTCATGACTGACGGAGGGATCATTTATGATGATCTCGGCACGGAATACAAAAAATACAATGTCAAAGACGGCTTGATCGTACAGCATCTCCGAAAAGCAAAAATTCTGGTCGGAGCGATCACAGGGAGAACCTCGCAGGTAGTGGAAAACCGCTGTGAGGAGCTCAAATTTGATTTTCATTACCACGGAGTAAAAGACAAAGGGAAAAAGCTTGCAGAAGTCCTTCAAATCATGGAAGTTTCTTTTGATGAGGTAGCCTTTATTGGTGATGATTTGATTGATTTGCCGATTTTGGCCAATGTCGGACTTGCAATTTCGCCTGCCGACGCATTGCCATACGTAAAAATGCATTCGCACTATGTTTCTCCCTTTCTTGGTGGCAAAGGCGTTTTCAGAGAAGTG
>DATIAI010000123.1:0-7589 GCA_035458065.1 Algoriphagus sp.
GTGAAATCTTCTCCGGTGCTTTCTATAAAAGTGGCAGCAGCTTCTTCATCAGAGATAAATCTCAAGCCGATAGTGTCAGATTTGGTCAGAATAAAAGGGCGGCCGGAAATGTTCTTTTTGATCTCATTCAGTTGTTCCTCAGGAAGTCCTTTGTCCAGGAAAATCTGGATTTCAATGTTCTCCCGGATCATTTTGGTCAGGGTTCTGGCCTGAATCAAAATCACTCCAAAAAGGCCAACAATGAATAGTGAAAGAGTAGTGCTAAAGAGGACACTACCAAATTTGAAATGTCCGAGTGTCTTTTTCGTGCGGGAAGGGTTAGCCATAGTTGGTTAATTCAGGTCAAAAATAGGAAAGCCAAGCGGATTTAACCAATCGATGTGCCAGAAAGGACTGGTATGATTTTTTCACCGGTAATTGCCCAAATTTTGTCCTGAACTTTTGGCCTTACCAAGGCCAGGCCTGTAAAATTCCCAAATGCCGGAAGCAGCAGCTGGGATTTAGACTGATAGAAGCAGGGAAGGCTGAGGGATTGTCTTGCTTTCCCAATCAATCTGACTCCCGGATGGATGTGTCCGCAAATGTTAAGTATACCTTCCCCGACTGATTCCATAGGCTCATGAGATAATACAAACGGCCCTAGGGTCACAGGTTCTGAAAGGATTCGCAAAACAGATTGCTCATAGGCTTTTGGGGATAGCACGTCATGGTTCCCTTTTACAAGGTGAAACTGAGTTCCGATGATACTGCTTAGAAACTGATTTAGATAATCCCATTGTTCATTCCAATCCGAATGAAAAAGATCTCCCAGAAAATAAGTATGAGCTGGGCGGAATTCTTCATGAAGTCTTTGCAAACGGATCAAATCAAAATCATGCACTGTCTCAGGAATAGGGATACCGGATTTTCGGAAATGAGTGGCTTTGCCAAAATGTAAATCAGCAATTAAAAGTGTGTTCAAGCTTTTGATCCAGACTGCTTTTTCTTTCAATAAACTTAAAGTCACTCCCTCAAATTCCGAAGAAATGACTTCACGATGCTTGATTAAATTTTTGACTTCTCCCATATTTAATTCAAATCTATCCGTATTTGATGATTTCAAAACTTAAATTTTATGAAAATCAGACAGTTTTCTTCGCTCTTCATTTTGATCTATTTGGGAGTGATTTTTTATTCAAGAGCTCAATCCGAAAATGCAATTGTTGGACTTTGGTACAACACTGAGAAAACAGCACAGATTGAAATCATGAAAAGTGGTTCGGAATTTATCGGGAAAATAATTTGGCTGAATAATCCCAACCCTGATGGAAAACCCGCAACGGACAAGCAAAATTCGGATCCAAAATTGAGGAATCGCCCTTTGATGGGTTTGGCGATTTTAGATGGGCTTAAATATGCGAGCGGTATCTGGAAAGGCGGAGATATCTATGATCCAAATTCAGGCAAAACCTATTCTTGCGAGCTGAAGCTCAAATCCGAAAAAATTCTCGAAGTCAAAGGTTACCTGGGATTTTCTTTTGTCGGCCGAACTGTGGAATGGACCAGGATAAAATAAAAAAGGCGGGTTGACCCCGCCATTTTCATTTTTGCTCCAAGTAGTAAGACTTAAGGAAATAAGCCAATTGCTCAAACTCGATCAAAAAGGCATCATGCCCGGCTGTCGAATTGATTTCTTTGTAGGTTCCTCTCTTCGATTTTTGACTGATGTATTGTGCCTCATTCGGTAGAAAAAGCAAATCCGAATTGACTCCGATTGCCAAAACCTTTGCTTCAATTGAGCCAAGAGCTGCCTCGATTCCGCCTCTGTTTCTCCCCAAATCATGGCTGTCCATGGCTTTGGAAAGTGTCCAATAGGAGAGGGCATTGAATCGTTTGGCAAGTTTTTGTCCCTGGTAGCGCAGATAAGAGGATGACCTAAACCCATCCAATTTTTCTTCCCGGTCACTTTGTTTGATTTTCAGGTCGTCCGGATGGCGGTAGCTTAGCATGGCGATGGCACGTGCTGTTTCCAGCCCTTTGATGCCAGCCAATTCATGACATTCTCCCCAAGTGCAATCCGATTCGATCGCCATTCTCTGGGTTTCGTTGAAGCCGATTACCCAAGGGGATGTTTTTGGTGTTGAAGCCAAGATGACCGCATTTTTCAAGTTTTGACCCAAAGTCACTGCCCATTCCAAGCCCACCTGTCCACCCAGTGATCCTCCTATCAAGGTGTGGATTTGGTCGATCCGGAGGTGAATACGCAACAATTCCAGACTTGCTGCCAAATCACGGGTGGTAACTTGAGGGAAGTCGTAGAAATAGGGTTCGCCGGTTTCCGGATTTTCACTGAAAGGATTGGTAGATCCATAGCAGCTTCCCAAGAGATTTGCGCAGATAATAAAATGGTTGGCAGGATCGAAGAATTTATCTTCTCCGATCAGTCCGTTCCACCATTCTGCGGCTTTGGAATCTCCGGTAAGTGCATGGATCACCCAGATAACATTGGATTTTTCGGCATTCAACTGTCCATAAGTGGTATAGGCGAGGTCGAAATTCTTCAGAACTTCGCCGGATTCCAGATTTAGTGGTTCAGTCGAATGGAAAACTTCCTGGGTCATAGTCAAATCAGCGTATGGGCTAGTCAAATTCATTAGGTAATCAGATTTTTTCGAATGCTTGCTGTAGGTCAGCTTTGATATCGTCGATATGTTCAATTCCCAGAGATATACGGAGCAAGGTAGGAGTGACACCTGCAGCAATTTGCTCCTCATCAGAGAGCTGCTGATGTGTAGTTGCCGATGGCTGAATGATCAAAGTTTTTGCATCGCCCACATTTGCCAGGTGAGATATCAATTCTAGATTGTTGATGAAAGCGGAAGTTTGTTCTTTGCTTCCTTTGATTTCAAAACTCAACACTCCACCAAAGCCATTTCTTAGATATTTTTTGCCCAAAGCATGATAAGGGGAAGATGCAAGTCCGGGATAATTTACCTTGGAAACCTGGGGATGAGCTTCCAGCCATTTGGCAATTTCCAGTGCATTGTCTACTGTTCTTTGCACTCTGAGAGAAAGGGTTTCAATCCCTTGGAGCAAAAGAAAAGAATTGAAAGGACTGATTGCAGGTCCAAAGTCTCTGAGGCCTTCCACTCTGGTTCGGATAGCAAAAGCAATGTTAGGAAGCCCAAGTGGATTATTATCCCCGAAAATCTGCCAGAAATTCAAACCGTGGTAGCCCTCTGATGGCTCAGAGAATTGAGGATATTTTCCATTTCCCCAATTGTAATTGCCCGCATCCACGATGATACCACCAATGGAAGTTCCGTGTCCTCCGATCCATTTAGTCGCCGAGGAAACCACGATGTTGGCTCCATGGGCAATCGGTTGGAAGAGATATCCTCCGGCCCCAAAGGTGTTGTCCACCACTAAGGGAATGTCATGCTTCTTGGCCAAAGCTGCGATTGCGTCGAAATCTGGAATGTTGAATTCCGGATTACCGATCGTTTCGAGATAAATCGCTTTTGTTTTGGAATCAATCAGCTTCTCAAAGGCTTCAGGAGAATCTCCCTTTGCAAAGCGGGCTTCTATTCCCAAGCGCTTAAACGCAACCTTAAATTGATTGTAAGTGCCACCATAAAGGAATGTGGTAGAGACGAAATTGTCACCGGCTTCCATAATATTATTCAAGGCTAAAAATTGGGCAGCCTGACCTGAACTGGTGGCCACTGCTGCTACGCCACCTTCAAGGGCTGCTATTCTTTTTTCAAAAACATCGGTGGTTGGATTCATGATCCTGGTATAGATGTTTCCGAATTCCTTTAATCCAAAGAGGTTTGCGCCATGCTCGGCGCTGTTGAAAACATAGGAAGTGGTTTGATAAATCGGAACTGCTCTGGAATTAGTTGCAGTGTCTGGAGTTTGTCCGGCGTGAAGCTGGAGTGTTTCGAAGCGATAGTTTGCTGACATAAAATTGAGGTTAAAGGGTTAGTGAAAAACGGGCTTGATTCCGTGAAAAGCATAGGAAATAACCTGGATCAGGCGGGAGAATGCCTGAAAATTAGGTGCTGGACTAAAGGAAATTGGGAAACTGACTCTGAGCCTAAGGAAAAAGAAAGGATATATAGCTTCTGCATTTTGCAAGGAATTTATAGTTCCGAGTGAGACCATCTCAGCCGGCAGGAATTGGCACCTTTCCGCTGTGGAAGGTTGCCAGAGGGTCATCGAGCCTGTCTCTCGCCTCTTCTGTATAAATCCTCACACTAAAAGTGAAAGGATGCGCAAAGAAAACCCCGGAAACTGAGAAATCAAAATTGAAAATCAGCTTCCGGGATATTTTTAATTATAAATCATCGGGATTGTATCTGAAAATAGGATGAATTGCAGAATAGTCAGGTTTGATTGTTGTCAATTCTTTAACGAGACCATTATTCAATCCATATGCCCATCCGTGAATTTCAGGTGCCTGTCTATGCTTCCAGGCTTTTTGGACAATAGAAGTTTTGATTAAATCCTGGCATTGTTCCATGACATTGAGCTCTACCAGCCTGTTTACTTTTTCGGTATGATCTCCAATGGCATCCACCTCTTCTTGGTACATTTTATATACCTCTTTGATATTTCGAAGCCATTTGTTGATTAAGCCATAGCTTTTACTACTCAATGCAGCTTCGATACCCCCACAGCCATAGTGTCCACAAACAATGATATGCTCAACCTTCAATACCTCAACTGCATATTGTAATACTGAGAGAAGGTTGAGGTCGGTATGGACGACCATATTTGCGATGTTTCGGTGAACAAACACTTCACCAGGATCTGTACCCGTGATTTCATTGGCAGGAACCCTGCTGTCGGAACAGCCAATCCAAAGGAATTTGGGTTTTTGCTGATGAGCAAGACGGTTAAAGAAATCCTTGTCTATTTGAAGTTTTTCTTCAGACCAAGCTTTGTTTTGTAGTAAAAGTCTTTCGTAGGGGTTCATGCGGATTGGTGGAGATTATAGGAAAATCCTTCTACTGTAATTTCAATTTCTTTGGAAGGAGCTGTTACAATAAAATCATTCAATACTTCCTGAATGTCATGATCTATAAACCTTGCCCGGGTTGCATTGAGGATGACATAACTACCATTGGGGATTGAGGATAATTGCCTCATCAATGGCGCTTTGTTCAGGAAAGAAACATCTTTTTGAAGTTTTACCAAATAGTTTCCGTTCAGTTCGGTGACGATCAATGAGCGTTGGAAATTGGTTTTGATCACAAAGAATAGTCCTACAACCATTCCGATTCCAATACCTACTAAAAGATCGGTAAAAAGAATGGCAACAACTGTTAAAACAAATGGAAGAAACTGATTCATTCCTTTTTCATATTCCTTGATGAAAAGAGAAGGCTTTGCCAGCTTATATCCCACCAAAAAAAGTACTGCTGCGAGACAACTTAGGGGAATTTTATTCAGCAAACCTGGAATACTCAATACCAATATCAGAAGTAAAAATCCATGAAAAATTGCCGACATTTTTGTTCTCGCTCCAGAGGTTACATTAGCAGTAGTTCTTACAATCACCGCTGTAATCGGAAGACCTCCAATCAATCCTGAAATTGAATTTCCAATACCCTGAGCGACCAATTCTCTACTAGCCGGTGTGATTCGTTTGTAAGGATCCAGTTTATCCCCAGCCTCTACACTCAGGAGCGTTTCAATACTGCCGATGATTGCAATGGTAATGGCCACAACCCAAAAATTCATGTCTCCAAATAAACTGAAATCCGGAAAAGTGAGAAGAGAAGGCAACTCGTTGATACTGGATAGCTCCGGTATATTTACCAAATGCTCATCTACCAACTGCCATTCTGGCTTCCAAAGGCCATATAATGAATTTATTAGGATTCCTGAAATCACTGCCCAAAGTGCTCCTGGTACCACCCCGAAAATTTTATGGTTTTTGACCCGAGGACGTTCAAAGAGGATTAGAATTGCAAGAGCAACCAACACAATCGGAATAGCCCCAGGGCTATTATAAACGAAAGCATAATAAATTTCTGAAAAAGTATTTTGGTCATCCATCTGAAGGAATGCCATATCACCGATGTGGTCTTTATCATAACCCAAGGCATGCGGAATTTGCTTGAGAATCAAGATCAAACCGATAGCTGTGAGCATTCCTTTGATGACAGAATGTGGAAAATAATATCCCAATACTCCGGCTCTTGCAATACCCAAAATGAATTGGATAATTCCCGCCGCCACCACTGCACCCAAAAAAAGCTGAAAAGTCCCTAAGCTAGAAATGGAATCCAGGACAATGACAGTCAAACCTGCAGCAGGTCCACTGACGCCTACATTGGAACCGGAAAGAGATCCGACCACAATTCCTCCAACTATTCCTGCAATCAAACCTGCAATGGGAGGTGCTCCACTGGCAACCGCTATTCCCAAGCAGAGAGGAAGGGCTACTAAAAACACGACCAAACTTGATTTCAGGTCGTATTTTAAGTTATTTCCAAAAAGATCATTCATGGCTTTCTTTTAAAGATTTTGCTTCTGGAATTAAACAATACTCCTTAAAAGTAATTTTTTGCTCGGAATGTTTTTAAATTTTTGGATGGGTGGAATAAAAAAAATTATGCAAGTAATTTTTCATACGCAGCATCAATTTTCTGAAAATCAAACAATTGTGTTGCTAATGCCATTTTTGCTTGAATTTCAGTCAAAGAAAGATTGCCAATGCTTCCTTCGTGGGTATGATTGAGCTTGTTTTGATCCGGTGCAAATTGATCTGCTTCAATTTCCAGCCCTACCTGCTTGTACGCATCCCGGAAAGGGACCCCCTTTAACACCAAATCATTAACGACCTCAACAGAAAACAGGTGTTTGAAAAATGAATCCTGAAGGATATTCTGACGGACTTTGATGGACTTGAGCATGAAGGTACTCATGCTGATACAGGACTTAAGTTTATCGATTGCCGGAAAAATCTCTTCTTTCAGTAATTGCATATCTCTGTGATAGCCTGTGCTCATGTTTGTCAGCAAATAACTAACTGTGGTAGGAACACCCTGAATTTGATTGGTTTTAGCGCGGATAAGCTCAAACACATCCGGATTTTTCTTGTGTGGCATGATGCTGCTGCCGGTGGTCAGATCATCCGGAAATGAAATAAAGGCGAAATGCTGGTTCATAAACAGGCAGACATCTGTAGCCAGTTTATTCAGGGTTCCTGCGATTCCGGCCATTGCAAAAGCCAAAGTTCTCTCGGTTTTTCCACGGCTGTTTTGTGCATTGATTACATTATGATGCATATCAGCAAATCCCAACAGCTGAGTAGTCAATGTGCGATCCAATGGAAAGCTGGAACCGTATCCTGCAGCTGATCCAAGCGGATTCTTGTTGCTCAGATCAAATGCAGCTTTGAGCAAACCCAGATCTTCAGTCAATCCTTCGGCAAATGACCCAAACCATAGCCCAAATGAAGAAGGCATCGCCAGTTGGGTGTGGGTATAACCCGGCATCAAATCATTTTTGTGCTTTTGCGAAAGTTCAATCAACAAATTGAAAAGTTCCTGAGTATCCTCTGCCAGTTCTCTAATTGCAGACCGATAAAACAGCTT
>DATIAI010000124.1:0-7236 GCA_035458065.1 Algoriphagus sp.
CAAGGATTTACCCCCTTGCCGATCTTAATTATTCTTAAGGTTGAACGAATGGAAGCAGGGAAGTTCAAAATTTTCTTAAGGGAGGGTATTTGCATAAAAAATAAATAAAGGTACCTTTGCAAACCCATACGGCTTCGTAGCTCAATTGAATAGAGCACCTGATTACGGCTCAGGAGGTTTCAGGTTTGAATCCTGACGAGGTCACAAAGCTCAGCGAAAAGCTGGGCTTTTTTTTTTGATAAAATTATAAGTAGGTATTCCATTGAATAGAGCAATCCTCCTCTGGTCGGGAAGGTTTCAGTCCGCGATGGCTATCGGGATGAATCCTCACTGGGTCAAAAGGCCCGGATTGCGATCCGGGCTTTTTTCATTTAGGACAAAGTTTTTCTAATTGCTTTTTTAGGCTAATTTTAATCCAAGCCAAATCCCCAATGCGATATCTCATTGTTCTGTTCGTTTTTCTGGCAATTTTCTCCTGCGAGGAAATAGCAGATGTCACCCGGGTAAAAGGGCCCTGTACTATCCAAATGGTTGACGGTACAACCATTTCCACTGAAAAAAGTATCGAAATCCTGGAAAGTACCGGGACCATCACCTATGTGGATGAGGACGATAAAATCTGGTCTATTGAGGCAGATGAATACTTGACCTATTCTTGCGAGAATTAATTTTCGAATGAATCTACGATCAATACCCAATCATTTCCTCTTCCGGAACTTGGTGGAATTACGGTGATTTTATTCCCTTTTGGCTGTTGGTAAGCTTTAATTTCCACACCAGTTCGTGGATCAAACCATGTCATTTTAAATGTTTCCCCATTCATTTTGGATAAATCTACCGAGGACGTTCTTCCGGTCGGAAAATAAAAAAACGCATACTTTCCGTCCAGACTTCTTGTGGATGCTATGAAAAACTCATCATCAGTTTGTGCTTCTTCCACAAGACTTTGATCCGGAATTCTTTCAAAATAGGGCCTGCTCAACATGAGGTTCTTCAGATGCTTGACCTGATTGGCAACCTCCAGATCAAGGGATTTATTCCAGGGTTTCAGCGGAGCATTTACAGGTTGTTTGTCCAAATCATACATCTGCCACACCGCATGGCAGCCATAAGTCTGGCCTGCTGCTCCAGCAAATACATTCCAGTACATAATTCTTCGAATGTCGGTGGCTTCACTATAGCCCTGTTCTTTAGCATTGAAGCATTTTGGATGCTCTTCATACATAGGCTCGCCATCGATTGTAGGTTTAGAAGGATTCAAGCCCAGATCATTGCTGATTTTCTTATATGTGGGCTGGTCCGGGCAATGGCCTGTTTGGTGCATATTGAAGCTCAACCATTCCTCTTGATGAAACCAATTGGAACTTCCTCCCGGTTCGGCAGGCTGAGGATGAAAAGTGATCAGGATTGGATTTTTCGGATTTTGAGATTCTAGGATTCCCATTGCCATTTGGTTCCACACTTCAAGGTCTGAGGAATTTTCCCTGGGATTTCTATCGCCTCCCAAAACCCAAATCAGGTTCTTTTTATCCTTAAATCGATCTCCGATCCATTTGCCATAGGTTAAGGCGGTTTTAGGATTAAAGATTTCCGGTCCTGTTCCCCAAGTGTTTTTGAATAGTTTATCTCCCCATGTTGGGAGCAAAGCAATGTGAATACCTCGTTCATTTGCAAGTTCTATGACTTGATCCACATGGTTAAAATAAGCTTCGTTTGGTTCTAGCGTATCAAGATTTAAGAATGGTTTATCCCCGTTTGCATTGGGTGTGTTTAAACCATCCAGTTCGGCTAGGACTACTGCTTGAACCACATTGAATCCCTGTTCTTTCCTTTTGTCCAGATACATTTGGGACTGACTCAGATCAAGGCGGTGAAATAGTTCCCAAGCCGTATCCGCCAACCAGAAAAACGGTTTTCCTTCCGAAGTCATCAGAAACCTGTTATCCGGATGCACTTTGATTGGGCCTTGAATTTCTTGGGCTTTTAGACCAAGCACAAGGCAAAATAGGAAGATGATAAGTGATGTTTTTTTCATAAGCCAGAGAAAAAAAAAGCAGCCCGAAGGCTGCTGGAAGATATTAGTGAGCGGCTGAAGTGGCAGGCTTGGAGCCTTTTTGCCAGATAAAGAAAATGATGAACAAGACGATCAAAATGCCAGGGAAAAGGAGCATTTTTTGGAGTGTTTCTTGGCCTGCGGCCAATTCCAAAGCATCTCCGGCAAGGCCAGCGGCACTTTGAGTAGCTCTAGAAGTATCAATCCAACCACCGATAATCGGCTGGAAAATCGCAGTTGAAAACATGCCAATTCCACCGATAATGGACATCCCAAGGGCGCCAGAAAGTGGTACTCTCTGAGCGACTGCTCCTACCATCACTGGCCAGAAATAACATACTCCGATTGCAAAAACAAAGGCCGCAACATAGGCCATAGGACCTGTTACGGTACTGAAAAGGAAGATACCCAGTGCTGCGAAAATTGAACCGCCAAGCAATACCCCGGTTTGACCAAGAGCTTTTACTACTGGGCCTGCGAAGAATCTGCCGATTGCCATGACGCCAGTAGTCAATGCCAAAATTAACATTGGACTAGCACCACTTGCACCCATGATCAAACCTACCCACTGCTGAGGACCAAATTCTGTGATTGCTGTTAAGGCCATACAGAAAAACAGGAAGATAAATACCGGACTTATCATGGCCTTCAGATTGCTTCCAAGAGAAGCTGCTCCTTCCACATGTGGTTTCGGGAAAGCTTTTCCAAAAAACAAAACTGCATAGGCAACTGTTGGAATCATCATTACCCAAACTTGACTTTGCCACGCAAATCCACCATCAGTCATGAATTTGGATACCAAGCTACCCAACACGATGCCGCCAGGGAACCACATGTGGAATCTGTTGAGCATTTTGTTTAGGGTGGTTCCAGAGTACATGTCTGCTATCAGAGGATTACAAGCGGCCTCAGTACATCCATTTCCAAATCCGATAAACAAGGTTGAAATCAAAAGGGTGGTATATCCATCGGCATAAATGGTAAGTAAAATACCCAAAGTATGAGTCACGAAGGCAATTCTCATAATATTTGCCGGACCGATGATGTGGTAAAACAGTCCGCCCAGAATCATTGAAATCGGGAATCCCAGGAACCACATGGAGTTGATAAAGCCCAGCTGCTCAGCAGAAAGGCCAAATGATTCTCCCAGTTGAGGTAAAATACCGGCTCTGATTGAAAATGAAAAGGCAGTGGTGATCAGCGCCAAACAGCTTGCGTTGAAGAGGGCGCCTCGGTTGATGGTTTGAGTCATAGAGGAGTGCTTTTGGTTTTTGGGTTGAGTTAAACAAAGCTTTGAAAGGGTTCAAAATAGAAAAAAAAAAGGATTTAGCTCTCCCGTACTATAAATTATTCCTTAAATGGAAAAATGCCCTATTCTAAAACCAAAAGAGACCCGGTGATTTTTTCCTCAAATTGATAAAGGGGGTTTCTGCCCACTAATACCACAACATAAGTTCCAGTTGGGATATACCTCCCGTCGGTAGTTCCGTCCCATTCTAAAAATGCATCCCCAAAAGGTATTTCTTCTGATTTTTGGTAATGTACCAAACCACCTTGCCTGTTGATAATGAACAGTTCAACTTCGGTAATTCCTTCACTTATTCTTACTTCAAAATTTCTTGAAGGATCCCCTAAAACCATCGCATTGGGAATTGCATATTCAAAACTGCAGGCGTCAAAAGTGCGAAATGAGGCGAAAAATTCGCAACTATCAGTGGTTACAACTTTAAGGTTGTAATCTCCTGCTTCCTTGGGAGAAAATTGTGGATCGGTTGAGACTAACTCCTCTTCAAAATACCAGTAGTACTCGGCAAAATCCCCAGGTTCAATTATTGGTCCTTTTTGTCCTCTTGAACAGACTCCATAAACTTCCTCCACCACCGGCAGGGTCAGCAAGGTGCTGTTTTCAACTTTAATAAAATTTCTCCCAATTTCACAACCGATCCTATTGAAGACCACAGCTTCATAATTCCCCGGTGCGTCAATAGTGATTTCGGCCAGATTATCAAATTCCGGAAGATCCCTTCTATTTCCTGAATCATCAAAAAAGATCCAATTGATTGTTTTAACGCCGACTGAATCTGAGGTCAATTCAATTAAAGCAGTGCCTGGTTCAGGGCAGATTTTGTTTGCTTCCAACAAGACTTCAGCTTGCAGGACAGGGGCTTCAACCGTGAAATTGACAGGCTGAATTGGACATGATCCGCTTAAAAGTGGCTGCACAATCAGTGAAAAGTCTCCAACTGAAGCAGCAAAAAGCAGCTCGCCCCGACCGACAATCTCACCATCGGCATTCATCCAGCGAATAAAGGTCTCTTCTGGTTGGAATCCCTCAATGTCTGCTTTGAAAACCTGATTCCCAAAGCAATCTTCCTCGAAAACTGAAACTCCAAATGAAAATGGTTGAGAAATAGAAGCCGTGAATTTTTCAGTTTTGGGACATAATCCGGAGGACGGATCGGTGCTTTCGCCCAATAGCTCATATTCTCCAGGTTGAGTCAGTAAGAAACTGCCTCCGGAGGCCAGAGTTTGAGTTGATTGATCCGGAAATTTCAATGTGAAAATTAGGTCTTGACTGGTTTCGGGAACAAACTCAAAACTTTCACAAATAATGATCTGATTTGGCTTGGTGAATTCTATCTGAGGTTTTTCTGGAATGATGATTTCCTGCACAGGGTAGGTACAACCTTCTATTTTTAGTTCCAAAAGGTAAGTGCCTCCTTGCAAAGGAATAGTCAAAGTGTCCTGATCCTGAATATTACCAACGATCAGCGCACCTTTACTTTGCCCAATAATCCGGTATTCACCGGTCACCTCTCCCTGACTGAAAACTACTTGAACCGAACCTGGTTCCACTCCGCTTGGGGAACAGGTTTCCTCCTGAATCTGAATCTCCGGAATAAATATTTCAGGAGTGGAGGGGCTTGTGACAGGAGGGTTTTTCGATTCCAGATTGAATATCGAGACACTTTCGCAACCATTAGCATAGGCTACTATTGTATAGAGCTGAGGTTCAAGATTACTGATGCTGAGATTTTGATTCTCGGAAATAGCACTTGCTTTAAATCCGGTTTCCACGATTATCAAGGAATCCATTGACGAAAGAGTCAGGATTTCAAAATTTCCGTTGTTTGCCGAACAATTGTCCGGCTGTTCGACCAGAGTCACTTTGAGTTCCGGGCCTTCCAAAACTTCAAAAGTGGCTTTTCTTTCAGATTTGCAATCCGGGAAATTGGGATCGGTCGCGCTGAATATCAAGGTGTATATACCCGGTTCCGGAATAGCTTCGGTTTCTAAATTGACCCCATAGGCAATTCCTAAGGAGGTTTTTTCTGTAGAATTTGGGGAAATCAGAAACCATTCACCGGAAATTGGTCGGTCAATCCCTGCACTGAGGGATTGTCCTTGACAGAAGGATTCAGAACTAAGCTGAAGATTGAAATCTAGGGAAGGGCCTACATAAGTGGAACCTGAAATCAGACATTCTTGCTGACCACTGCTGCCGGATAAATAAAGCTCGACTTTGTAATATCCTTCCTCGGTAACCGAAATTGTATTGGTATTACCGACCACGTTTCCACTAGGATCCGTCCAGGTAAAAATGTATTGGTCAATATTGGGAGTGTCAGCTTTGATTGCAGAAATTTCTGTCGGGGAATTTCCGCAAAGCAAATAATCAGGCAAAATAGCCAGCTCGGGTCCTTGCTGAACTCTGACCGACATTGACTCCGTGAGTATGATGTCACTGTTTCTTCGAATACTCAGATTGACGGAATATACCCCAATTTCATTGAATGAAACCTTGATAGTTTCGAACTGTGATCCGCCGGATCGGTTGAAAATTTCGGCACCATTCGGTCCGGTAATTAGCCAGGTATAAACATCTGTAGACGGATCACCTCCTCCGCTAAAAGTACCTACAACGCCTCCAAAAACAATGCATAGATTTTCAGGGCCGACCAGTTCTGGGTCTGCTTCCAAGGATAATATTAGGTCATTTCTAGTGGGCAGTGAAGCGGTACTTCCGCTGATTGAAATAAGCGGCAGAACTAAACAAGCCCAAACTAAGAAAAGCCCAATCTTCCCTTTTGGAAATTGAGTCTTAGCCAATGGTGTTCTTTTCAAGCAGGGATTATATCCAAAGGTAAATTTCCTTTGCGGTCAGGTAATGCTCCATTTGTCAAAAAACGTTCCACCTACATTTTAAAGAACAAAAAATGCATTCAATTGATTACAAGTATGGACCCAAGCTGTTCATTGGAAATGTTTTTTTCCAGGTTTTTAAAATTTATCCGATAGGCATAGGATCCTGGTGGGACTTTTTGTCCGTCAAAATATCCATCCCAAATGCAAGTGGATTCCTCTGTCAAAAGTTGGGTGTTCTTGCAATGGAAAATCACCTCTCCCCATTTGCTGAAAATCCAGATTTCAAGTTCATCGATTAGGTAATTGGTGTAGATAAGAAACGGTTTGTCGGGATTTCCAGGTTGGATAGCATTTGGGAAATTTACCCGCAACTCGCATTCCTCTAATGTCTCAAATGTGGTCTCATACGCACACCCTTCAGTACTGAATACGACTAATCTATAGGTGCCAATTTGAAAAGGTTTGAAAGTCGGAGAAGTTGAGACAAGATTATCTCCAAAATACCATTCATAGCCGGCAAATGAACCGGGATTGATCACAGGAGCGATTTCGTATCTCGGGCATATTTGGTAGGATTCTTCCACAATAGGCCTCACTTGATCTGAACTGCGCAAAACCAAAACTTGGTCACTTCCCATGAAACAATCGAATTGATTTTTCAAAATCACCTCATATGTTCCCTCATTGGTCGCAAGAATCTCTTCTTTATTTGACTCGGACAAAAGCCGGATACGGGAATTGTTAAAATCTGTGTACCACCATTCAATAGTTGAGATTTCAGAGAGGTCGGCTTCAACTGTTAAGCTGGCATTGGGTTGATCAGGACAAAGCGGTTGTGCAATTATGTTAGTTTCAACGCTGAGCACAGGAACTGGGATTTCAAAATTGAACGGCTCAATTTGACAAGGGATTGATCCTTTTGGCTGGACTTCCAAGCTGTAGGTGCCATAATTTGAGGTGATCAGGTTTGCTGTCGAACTCACCAAAATTCCCGAAGGGTCTCTCCAAGAATATTCAACTGAATCCGGTGAATAGTT
>DATIAI010000125.1:0-2088 GCA_035458065.1 Algoriphagus sp.
CTGAGTTTTTCTGGGGAGTTTGCAGGATAGCTGGAGGAATAAGGAACAGACATACCCAATGCCTCGATAGCTGAGGACATGGTGTTAGCAGTATACATACCACCGCAGGCACCTGCTCCTGGACATGAATTTCGGATCACGCCATCATAGTCTTCGTCCGAGATATTGCCCTGAACCCGCTTTCCAAAGGCTTCAAAAGCTGAAACAATATTGAGTTTTTCACCTTTATAATGACCGGATGCAATCGTGCCTCCATAAACCAAAATGGACGGACGGTTGATTCTCAACATCCCCATCACTGCTCCAGGCATATTTTTGTCGCAACCTGCGACAGCAATACAAGAGTCAAAGGAGTGGCCCAAAATAAAAGATTCGATCGAGTCAGCGATGATTTCTCTGGAAACCAAGGAATAGCGCATACCCAAGGTGCCCATGGAGGTCCCATCAGAAATACCGATGGTATTAAAAACCAAACCGGTCAGATCATATTCCTGGGAGGAGTTTTTGATCAGACCGGCAAAGTCATTTAGGTGCATATTGCAGGGATTACTTTCATAGCCGCAACTGGCTATCCCTACAAAAGGCTGTTTCATTTTTTTATCGCTCAAGCCGGTGGCATAAAGCATAGCTTTTCCTGCCGGATGCTCGTCATTGTCGCTGATTTCCCAACTGTACTTCTTAAGATTGCTTAGGGTCATAGTGCTGATAAATAAAAAAGTGCCTCAGGTCAGTGAGGCACTTTAGATTTTTATATACTGGATTATAATGGTCTAGTGCCTCACTTCGAAAATCCGATGAGAATAATAAAGCTTAAGAGGACGACCACTGGAAAATACATGTCGAGGTTTGAGGTTTGATGCTTCGTGTACGAATCACATGACAATATTAAAACCCAATCTTCAGACTTACAATATTTAATTCTTTGCATTTCCTTTTTCACAGATTTTAATATTAGGAAAAAATATTTTTTAAGAAATATTATTATGTTTTTTACTAAATATCAAAATCAATTTTTCAAAAAAGCACTCAAAAAGGGCCATTATCGAAATTTTGTATCGATTTCGAGTTTGTTTAAAATTTTCGAAAATTTATTCTCTTTTATTTAAGAAAAAAAATGATATGCTGTCAAAAATCTAAAATTTATGGGAAAGATTAGGGATTTATCAAAGATCGATTAGAAATTCCTTCTAAGTTGAATTCAGTTATTTTTGCTCAAATAAAATTACAAAATGATTAGCTTTCCAAACGCCAAAATCAATTTAGGACTTCATATTATCGGCAAGCGAAAAGATGGCTTTCACGAGATCGAGACCTGCATGGTTCCCATCCCTCTTTTTGATGCCTTGGAAATGATCCTAGACAAGAAGCCAAATTGGAACTCCACCGGTTTGGATATCCCCGGTGACCCCAAGGATAATTTGATTTTGAAAGCAGAAAAACTCCTCCGAAAGGACTTTCCAGGCATTCCAAACCTAAATATTCACTTACATAAAAACATCCCCATGGGGGCAGGTTTGGGCGGAGGATCTGCTGATGGCGCTTTTGCCCTCAAGCTGATGAATAATTTGTTTGACCTGCATTTGGACGACTTCTTTTTGGAAGAATACGCTGAAAAGCTGGGTAGCGATTGCCCTTTTTTCATCGAAAATACTCCCAAAATCGCACGGGGAAGAGGTGAAATCCTAGAACCGATAGAGCTTTCACTCAAAGGAACATATTTGATCCTCATCAATCCTGGCATCCACGTTGGCACTAAAGAAGCTTATGCAGGTGTTACGCCATCACTGCCAAAAGTCAAATTGGAGGAAGTACTTAAAGATCGAAGCCGTTGGAAAACTGAATTGGTCAATGACTTCGAACCGAGCATATTTAAAAACCATCCCGTAATTGCAGAAATCAAATCCAAACTCTATGAAGCTGGTGCTTTCTATGCAGCGATGTCAGGTTCGGGATCAAGTGTTTTCGGATTATTTGATTTGCAACCCTCAAATTTTCAATTGAAAGACCGTTACTTCAGATTTGAAACTTTTTTATAATCCTCTAAATATTAATTGATTGCAGAGTGCAAATGTTTTTAATATTTGTATT
>DATIAI010000126.1:0-3484 GCA_035458065.1 Algoriphagus sp.
AGCAAAGCTCCATTGACTTCAAATGACGGATTCTCAGTAGTTGCTCCGATGAGCCTGATGGTGCCTTTTTCCACGGCACCCAAGAGCGCGTCTTGCTGAGATTTGTTAAATCTGTGGATCTCATCGATAAAAAGCACAACCCCTTGCTGAAATCTGGCTTTTTCAATGACTTCCCGGATGTCTTTCACCCCAGAACTGATCGCACTTAGGGTGTAGAACGGGGCCTTGATCTCGTTGGCAATGATGTTTGCGATTGTCGTTTTTCCCACCCCGGGAGGACCCCAAAGGATCATTGAAGGCACATTTCCGGTTTTGATGGCCTTGAACAAAAACGAAGTTGGGGAGGATAGATGCTCCTGACCGATCAAGTCTTCCAATCGGGTAGGGCGCATTCGCTCGGCTAGGGGAGTGGGGTTCATTTTAGAGATAAGAGGCAAGAAAGTATAAAGTAGCAGCTAGATTTAAGTATCAAGAAAGAGAAGCAAGAGTCAAGAAACAAGATTCAAGACACTGAACACAAAAGGTAGAGGCAAATCTAACGTCTTGAGTCTTAAATCTTATGTCTCAAATCCCCCCAATCCTCTTTCCAAACTCATCCAACTGCATATCATCAAAGTCCAAATGCGTAACAAATCGAACCAGATCTTTGCCGAATTTGACGGATTTGATGTTTTGATCAGCGAGTTTTTTCATGAATTCTTCCGGAGTCGTACCTTCCAATCTGGCAATCACAATATTGGTTGCCACGGGGAAAATCTCCGAGACTTGAGATAGTTTGCCAAGCATTTCTCCCAGAGTTCTGGCTCTTAGGTGATCTTCTTTCAGTCTATCGACTTGGTGATCCAAAGCATAAATGCCAGCAGCAGCCAAAAAGCCAGCCTGGCGCATACCACCGCCGAAAACTTTTCTGACTTTCCTCGCACGCTTGATATCGAGTTTTGATCCCAACAAAACCGAACCAATCGGACAGCCAAGACCTTTGCTTAGGCAAATCGAAATCGTGTCAAAATAAGCACCCCAATCGGCAGGACTTTCTCCAGTTTCTACCAAGGCGTTAAAAAGTCTAGCGCCATCCAAGTGAAGCTTGATGCCTTTTTCCATACACAAAGCATGAATAGGTTTGATTTCATCCAAAGTATATATGCTTCCTCCGCCTTTGTTCATTGTGTTTTCCAGAGAAACCATAGTCGTTTCGGGCGCATGGACGTCGTCAGGATTGATGGATTCTGCAATTTGGGAGACAGTGATTTTCCCCAAATCTCCAGGCAAAAGTTTCACCGAAGCATGGGAATTAGCCATAATGCCCCCGCCCTCATAGAGGTAAATGTGTGAATGTTGGTGGCAAATAACTTCAGTCTGAATTCTGGTGTGGAGGCGAATTGCAATCTGATTGGTCATCGTGCCAGAAGGGCAAAAAAGAGCAGCTTCCATTCCGAAAAGTTTGGCGATTTTTTCTTCCAGCGCATTTACCGTGGGATCTTCCCCAAATACATCATCTCCGAGGGGAGCAGAAAACATCGCTTCTTTCATTCCCTGAGTCGGCCGGGTCACCGTGTCACTTCTCAAATCAATCAACATGCTTAATTTTTTTCGTCTTTTTTAAAGAAAATGTCCAGGCTGCTTTTTCGCTTTTCAAAAATTTCTTCCATATCGGAAAGCTCCAGATTAAGAGCTTTGGTGGAAATCTGAATTTCTACCAAAGAAATCATCAGCGAAATCAAGAGAGAAAGCATACTTGCTACAAATACCCAATTCGCTGCGGAAGTATAGCCCTGGAAAAGCAAATACATACAAACGATGCACATTAAAAAGCTGAAAACTCCGAACAGTTGCATGTTTTTGATGAGTGTCAACCGGCGGCGGAGATTGTGAATCTGCTCAACGATGAGTTCGGAGTCAGGTTCCTTGAGGTAGTTTTTGTGCAGGCCGCGGATCAATGTGGCGATCGCTAAAAATCGGTTGGTGAAAGCCAGCATCAATAGCGTGATGGCAGAGAAAAGAAGGGCAGGAGTGGAGAGTTGGAGTTCCATGGATTTAAAAGCGTAGGATAGAATCATAAGTTCAGGAAATCCCACTAAAAAAGCCCGATTTCAAAACCGGGCTTTTTCAAATTATAATTTTGCTCTTTAAGCCACTTCTCCCAAAACCACGAGTTTTTCCAATGTAGGAGCTTGGGAACCTCCTTTTGGCTCGATGGTGATCGCAAAAGCTCCCGCTTCGGCAACTGCTTGCATTTGCTGCAAGGTGAATTTCTCTCCCGGATTTACCAGGCCGATTCCCACCGGTCCATCTTTTCCAATTGCCCAAAGTTGGTAGTCAAATTCAGCAGAAAGCGAATTCAAATTATTTACCGCCACAAAAACTTCCCGGGCATTTTGATCCCAAAAGACATCCACTTTGGCGTCTTTCTGCATTTCAAAGCCTTCACCTTTCATTTCCACCCGTTTGAAATCTCCTGATACAAGGCGATCCAATCTGGAATCGGTTTCTTCGTATTGAAGTTTGACCTGATTCAGGTTATCTGCCATCACTTGCTGATCTTGTAGCAAGGCGGTAAACTTCTCATCTACGTCGTAATATTTGCTTGCGAAATAAATCGCAGCAGCACTTGCCAAAAGTGCCACAAGTGAAGCTGCTACCGCAAAGTTTTTCCACGGGGAAAGGGTGACAACTTTGGTTTCGGTTGGCACTACGGGTGATACTTTTTCAGCCACATCTTTTCTGAAGTCTGATTCCAGACTGTCAAAAATCCGTGCTTTGATTTCCGGTGAGGGTGTCGAACCTGTCAAATTATCAAAGGAAAACATTGCTTCCTCCAACTCATCCAATTCCTTTTGGATTTCGGGATAAGTTTTTGCCAGGGTCAGGACCTCCTCACGCTCGCGCTCAGTCAACTCTCCCAAAAGGAAGAGTTCCAGTTTGCCTGATGCTATGTATGATTGAATGTCCACTAGATTCTGTCTAAGTTCTTTTTTAATACTTGAAGTGCAGCCCTGACGCGGGATTTGACGGTGCCGAGAGGAATATCAAACTCCTCCGAGACTTCAGAATGGGTGTAACCCTTGAAATAAATATACTCAATTATGAACCGTTGATCCTCGTTGAGATCATTCATCAATTCTTTGACTCCTATCGCCTCTATCTGCTCCATTGTTCCGGATTGACTTTCAAGGCCATATACGAAGTCGTCGATTGTGTTGGTCTTACCGGATTGGGAAATTTCTTTGGACCGCAATTTATCAATGGCGGAATTACGGCAAATATTTGCCATCCAAGTGTACAAGCGCCCTTTTGACTCCTCGTAGGAGTCTATTTTACGGGTAATTTTGATAAATGCATCGTGGAAGACTTCCTCCGCAATGTCCCGATCAGAAATGATACGCGCAATCACCGCAAATAATGCTCTCGAGTACTTTTCGTAGAGATATTCGGTAGTTTTTCGGTCCTTGGCTCTAAGGCCGGCAATTAGTTCATCTTCCTGCAA
>DATIAI010000127.1:0-2004 GCA_035458065.1 Algoriphagus sp.
TCCTTTTTCACAGGAAACAATCCAGGCAGCTTTATCAGTAATAACTTTAATTAATGCTTGCTTAGCCGATGTTTCTTTAGCGACTTTTTCTTTCAATTCACACATGGCCTGATCAAAATAGTTGCCAATACACTTCATGAATAATTGGTGTTTGTCGCCAATGGTATTGTACAAACTGCTTCGGTTGATCTGCATTGCATCCACAAGGTCTTGCATTGAAGTAGCATTATATCCTTTTTCCCAAAAGACATTCATTGCTTTTTCAATTTTTTCGACCTCGTTAAATTCTACACAGCGAGCCATAAGATTTATATTTTCACTTTGCAAATGTAAAACTATTTTTGAAACAAGCGTTCCAGAATTGATATTTTTTTACATTTTTTTTTAAAGAGCAATAAAAAAATGATTCAAAAGGATTGCATTTACCCTGAATAGGGATCAAGTCAAAAAGTTGTGGGTAAATATTAAAATATCGATTTTTGCATTTTAAAATTATACAAAAATGCAAGATTCTTTTGGAGAGCTTCTCAAGTTATTATTACCAGAAATAATAGTCGAATATTTCGAACTGACTTCTTATGAAAAAGAAGACGAAACACTTCATCTTTACTTGAAGGAGATTAATTCCATTCCCAAAGAATATCGGCAATATAAATTAAGCTCCAAAGGATTCTTTGACCAGATAACCGTTCAAGATTTCCCTATTCGTGGACACCAAGTATATCTTCATATCACTCGCCGAAGATGGCTTAATGAAGACAATGGAAAAGTAGTTTTTAGGGATTGGAATTTAGTGGCAGACGGAACTCGGGTAACACAGGAGTTTGCGTCTTTTTTAAAAGAAATCAATAGATTCCAAGCCAAATGATTGCAAAGCCATCGCCTCGTTCTATGGGGTTAGCGGTAAAAATTTGCAATATCAATACAAGGATTTTTTAAGCGATTTTAAAATTTGGGATCAAATAAAACACGCAAAAAAATGGCTGCTTTTCTCCAAAAACATTGGAAAACGTTTATCAATAGATGAAACCTCCCTCTCCAATGGCGAACTCTACACCATTTTAACAAACAAGGCTGGCAAAGGCAGAAAAGGAACTATAGTAGCTATGGTTGCTGGAACCAAAGCCGAAACGGTAATTGCAATCATTGAAAAAATTCCTCTTAAACAACGAAACCTGGTCACGGAAATCACCCTTGATATGGCAGGAAATATGGGATTGATTGCCAAGAAATGTTTTCCAAACGCAACTCGTGTTACAGATAGATTCCACGTTCAAAAACTAGCCACGGAAGCTTTACAAGAAATCAGGATTAAATACCGATGGCAAGCCATAGACAAGGAAAATGAAGCTATAGAAGCAGCCAAGAAAAGCAAGAAAAGCTTCGAACCTGAAGTCTTGACCAATGGAGATACTCTGAAACAATTACTGGCCAGAAGCCGTTATTTCTTGTACAAAAACAAATCAAAATGGTCGCAAAACCAAATAGAACGAGCCAATTTATTGTTTGAACTGTATCCCGACATTCAAAAAGCATACAATCTAACCCAAGACCTGCGCAATATCTTTGAAAAAACAACCGATAAAATAATAGGCTTTGCCAAACTGGCCAAATGGCATGAAAAAGTAAATCAATCTGGATTCAAGTCATTCAACACAATATCAAGAACAATAATCAATCATTACCAAACCATATTGAACTATTTTGACAATAGAAGCACCAATGCTTCGGCAGAATCTTTCAATGCTAAAATAAAAGCATTCAGAGCGCAATTCAGGGGAGTCAGAAATATAGAATTCTTTCTTTTTAGACTAACCAATATTTATGCTTAATTTTTATCGCTCCACAGGTTTTAGGATTGATCCTGATCCTTTTTCAAAGTCTCAAAACAAAACCAAAATAGATTAAAAACAAAAAACCCACTCGAGTTGAGTGGGTTTTGGTGGTACCTCCAGGGATCGAACCAGGGACACATGGATTTTCAGTCCATTGCTCTACCATCTG
>DATIAI010000128.1:0-3729 GCA_035458065.1 Algoriphagus sp.
TCCGCATCCAAGTAAGCAGGAATCCCACGATGAAAATTGTCAGCGTACCCATCACGATCGCCATATTGGCGTGAAGAGGATTGGCCAAGGTTTCCGGTAGGCCGTTTTGAATCAATATAGCAGACAGACTCATCCATCCGATCACTAATACTCCCAAAATCACTGCCACGACTGCCTGAGGATTTTTTGCTTTGGAAAGCAATCCTAAAAGGAAAAGTCCTAAAATGCCACCGCTGAAAATAGATGAAAGTGCCCACCAAGCATCCAGGGCACTGGTGACACCATTGAAAGCCCTTTAAAACCAACCGGAATTTGATTCAATATGGAATAGGGGAATAATTTTTTTCCCTGTGTCCCGGCATGAAGCAAATCCGGTTGGGCTTGGTAAAAGACAAACAAGGCCGACCTGATAAAGAAAAAGATCAAAGAAACTGGCACGAAAAGTAAGCTTTGACTAAGCTGATCCAGGCCTATCCGATTGCGGTTTTGCAATGCGACCGGCTGAGAGTCCTTCTTCCCATTCTTCCAGGATTTCTTATTCTTTTTTGAAGGGTAGATCATCAACCGCAGTTCCGACTAAACGTCCTTGTATCACACCGGCTTCACCTCCGAACCTAAAGGTGGTTCCGCCACTGACCCTGGCTTGTACAATATTTTCAAGCATTTCATCGAAAGAGGAATAGGACCATTCTCCATGTGTTGATTTATGTATATCGTCAACGAATGCATAGTTATTACCAAAATATTCCTCAAGAATCGCAACTGAGGAAGCAGTTGCGGCAAGTTCGTCTGGATAGGAAGGTGTCTGCGGTGTAACGGGCAGAGAGATCCAGGTACTATGACCCATCACGTCCCTTATGTAAGTTACCGGCCTTAAAAGAAAGTAATGGAATTTTGAATGAAACACAGCTCCTATAACATCAGATGCGGCCATAGTCAGTTTGGCATATAGCGTGGCTGCATCTTCAAGGTTTATTTTTTCCTTGATCATGATGTTGGTAGAAATCCGCAACGCATGCGAAAGAGGAATGTAATTTGGATTTAAGTCTCTCCAATTGTTGAACTGTCTTGTTTCGTCATCGGTAATGTTATTCCTGGATTGATATGTATCATTTGCTGCCTTATAAAAATCGGATGCAGGATCGGTAGAATATTCGGGATGCGGAGGGGCTAAAACAGAATTTACAATATTTGGAATAAAGGTTCTCAAAGAACCCTGGCATGCACCTACAACAGGGAAAAATCCCGGCGGTGTCGGAACCCATTGTCCGGGACGCACAATAGGTACATAAGCTGGGCAGGGCTTTGGAGTTCCATCGCCATTAAAAGTGCCATCAGTTTTACTGTACTCATAAATGATGTCAGCAACATATCTTCCAAACTCAATGGAAAATTGCAGTTGCTCCGGACTAACCTCCGATTCGTATTTTGAATTCAGTGACGCTTCGAGCGCTTCTACGGCGGTAAGGTTTGGTGTTGGATAACCCTGCATTATTTTCGAGGCAATGCGGGCAATTGCCGCATTTGCACAAGCAGGCCAGTAGTAATCTTTTTTCTTATCGGATTCTATTGTGTTTCCTGTCAAATGTTTGTACATGCTCTGGTAAGAGGGCATACCCGGGACAACGGATTCGTATAGGGCGATGCCGCTATAGGAGAAGATACGCAGTGCTTGGCCTGAAAAATAAGGTTTTGTTTTTACTATTTCAGTTAACAAATTGAACCATTCTGTGGCAACCTCCGCTTCAAATTGCTTTGTATGCGGAAGCGCACTCGCGTTGTCCTTGGTCCTGTATTTCTCAATAGCAGGAACAATCTCCACACAGGATCCGACGACAATGCAAAGGAGGAACGAAGTTACTGTCAATACCTTGGTTCCGAATTTAGATTTTTTCATAAAAAATTAGTTTAAGTGAAATAATGGATAAAATTATCACTGCTTAAAAGCAGGTTATTTAGTGTTTAAAATGTAGAAGTAAAATTAAATGCGCTTCAAGTCGATATAGAAGAAAGAGTAGTAATTAGACAGGGGATCTGATCATATTATTAAAAGTTTTAAGGTTAAAAATTATATACAAAACAATTTGACGCTGGATTCAATGGTAAATTGAGTACACTTCTGAATGTTCATGCCGCATTTGGCACTCCCATACTCTCAAGGCTAACAAGACAATCGAAGTAGAGTTCATCGCATTATTCTAATCTTCAAAAATCCGTTTTGGCTGTCTATCGACGGCAAATCAAGGACTCAAACAATCATGTGGTGTGAGATAAATAATACCATTTGAATCATAAAAAAGGAAGGTTTCAAAATCCGAAGACTCAACTTTTCAATTATTGAAAATGCGTGCTGTTTTCTAATCTGGACAGGTCCCCCAAACAGGCTTTGGAAAGGTCCAGGCTGAATTGGTAAAATCCTTTGGCATAGTCGGGATTTTTACCACACACCAACTTGACAAGTCTTGGTTGAAATCGAAATTGTCTTTGAACATGAAGTCCATATTGTTGACATTGCTTACATCCCATGCTCCGATTGGTTGATTGAATAAAACCAAATCTTCGGGAGGACCATCCCCACCCACAGGGTCCCCATTGTACTCATATTCATATGCCGCGAACATGGCCTCCATATTTGTCACATTACTGACATCCCAATTTCCTATGGGCTGATCAATACTGCCCCTCGAAACAAGTAGGCCATGTTGGTCACCAAAGAGGTACACAACTTGGTCATATCTGCTTTTTCAGATAACCTTAACCTCAAAAATTCATTGTTCACAGCCTCATACTCGACTCCGTTGATCATTCCTTTGTCACCCGCGATGACATTTTCACATTTGCATGTAATCCCATTTTCTGCAAGGTAAAATTTAGGGTCCCCTTCAGGTTTAGGCACAAACCTTACTGACACGGCTTTCTGCGTATCAATCAAGATTTTTTTTGGCTTTTCATTTCCTGTCAGAGCGCCACCCCAGCTTTCAAATACCCAACCTTCGTTGGGGATAGGGGTGAGTTCTATAGTTGTTCCGGAAAAATATTCCCTTCCGGAAGGGTTTTGCACAATCGTCTCTGTGACAGTTCCCTCACCTATGATTTCTAAATCCAGGATATATTCCTTTCTAACAAATACCCCAATGATGTTTTTATTTGAATTCATTGTTAGAAAAAATGGATTGGAAGTTCCATCTGCATCCCCTTGCCACTGCTGAAAAACCCAATTTTCATTGGCTACCGGAATAACTGCAACCGTTTGACCTTTTTCGAATGAATCGAACCAGCCTGGAGACAGATAGATTTCGCCGCCTTCTGCAGGAGCTGCGGTTTTAGTTATTTTATAAGGCTTGACAGACGGAGGATCTACACAGGAGGAGAATACACCGAACAAGAAGATCAGAATTAATTTAGTCCTTTTCATAATTGATAAAAATTTAGTGTTTGAATAAATTTCCAATAAGTGGATTCCAGACTATCATCCTTGATTAATTTAATCCGGACAGGTTCCCCACACAGGTTTGGGTAAGGTCCATGACAACGGAATAGTTTCTTTAGGAGTGTTTGGAATTTGGACAACACACCACTTTGACAAGTCTTGGTTAAAATATTCATTCCCATAAAACATGTATTCCATATTTGAAACCTTGCTTACATTCCAATTCCCAATAGGTTGGTTGAATACGCTAGCCGAAAAATCATGTCCAACAGAAAACATTCCCTCCATATTTATCACAT
>DATIAI010000129.1:0-3420 GCA_035458065.1 Algoriphagus sp.
GTGCTCCTTGCTGCATTGTTTCTTCCGATCTATAGGGCAGAATGTTTGTTGGGATTTGTTTTTGGAATGACTTACACTTTCGGTGCCGTCCTTCCTACGCTGGTTGGTAGCATCCTTGCGCTAATCGGTGCCGCGATTTACTTATTCATCAGACGAGGAATAATCTTTCTAGGCTCCAAAATGTTTCGAAGTGTTTCTGCTGATAAAAAATAGACAACAATTGCTGCTTTTTGGTCTGAAAAACGCGCTGATCAAGTTTTAATCTATCAATCCGTCTAAATTCAGCCCAAACCACTTCAACGCATTGTGGTAATAGATTTTATCCACAACTTCTTTCGGGAGTTTTAGCCCTTGGAAAGCCCCATTTACGTCAGCAACTTCCATTTTTTCGTCACTCACCAAGTATTTCCAATCCCTCTGCCAAGTCGCAATTGCATTGGATTTAACCTCTTCTGGATCCGGATTTCCTGAGATTCCAATATCTGTCCCGTAGATTAATCGATCCTGATACTTGATCATGAAGTTTCTGACCTTTTCCCTATCCTTCTGACTCTGAAATTGGAGATGACCGATTCTAGCGGCCATATCCACAGCCATATTCGGAAATCGATCCAGGCGTTTCGAGAGTTCGTCTACTTCATATTCAACACTTCCCAAATGCGCCCCTACAAAGCGGATTTGAGGGAATTTTGCTAACAAATTATCCCTTGCTTCCAACTGCTGCTCATAGCTGGGGTAATCAGGATGGAGATACATGTGATACTCCGGATGTCTGGCAAAATAACTCCTGTCACCGTTGACTGTCATTTCTTCCAGTGGCAGCCAGCAATTTCGGGGCTCCCCAAGGTGGGCCATCAAGGTTTTTCCCTGGTCTTGTACAAACTGAAAAATCGGTTCCAGTCGAGGATGATCCGCCATAATGAAATCCCCATTTCCATCCTTGTAGGTCATCCCGATGTTTTTCCAGATTTTGATCCCGATTGCACCTTTGTCGAAAGTCTGTTTAGTCCGATCGATTTCTTTTTCTGCCCAGTCGGAATCACTCCAGTTTTCAAGGGAAATAGTGGAAAGAAAGTCGATATAATCAGGATTTTGCGCTTTTTGATGCAAGGCAAGCCTGATCTGTTCTTCCAATGGCGGATAGTCAGGCACATCGACACTTACGGTCAGCAGGTGGAAATTGGAGCTTTTTGCGGCTTCCGTCAAAGCAGTGCTTTCGGAGTTGTGATGCGTGTGCGTGTCGATCTTTTTAACCTTGGAAAAGTCTTCCAGTGAATAATAGCTTTCCTTTTCTGTTTGGTTGAAAGCTGCTACCGCAATTAGAATAAATGGAAAAACCAGATCAATCATAAGAGAAGTGAATGAAAAAGGCAAGAATTAAGATTTGAGACAGAAGAAGGATTGAATTTCAAAATTTAAACAAAACCAGCTGGATATTTGTCAAGAGGTAAATTTGGGGATGGAGATATGATATGAAAAGCCATTCCTCCACTTTCTTGAAAATTCAAATACTAAGGGATTGTCGCAAATCTTCCCCGACTGATTTTGAGACTATCTGCCTTTTTGCCAAAACCAACTAACACTAAGTATTGAACCCGAAATATGCATTAGAAAATCTACTGCGGCCTCAAACCACTTCAAAATCAGCCGCTACGCTTCACTTTTCGATCTCACCGTAGCGGTGCTGCGCCTCGATCTCCAAAGTGACTGATTTTCTTGTGTTTTGAGTCCTCGCCACGAATTCTAATGCATAATCCGGGTTGAATTAATTCAAAGCTGCTGTCGACCGTGGTCTGGGGTCCGTTGACAACTAATTACCAAAAGATCTCTATTGGAAGAATGGCAAATAATACTATTTGATTTTTCATCTTTGAACTATGGAAAAGTACCTCAAGGCTATTTCAGACGGCTATTACGGCTACGCCAATTACCTGATCAATGAGATCATGAACCCGAGCTGGCACAATTACTTCTATTGGCTGGTTGGTGCGTCTTTGGTGATTTGGATCCTGGAGCTGGTTTTTCCCTGGCGAAAGGATCAACCGGCGATCCGGCAGGACTTTTGGTTGGATCTGTTCTATCTCTTTTGGAATTACTTCCTGTTTGCGCTGGTCGCATACAATGCACTCTCGTTGGTGGCCGTGGAGCTTTTCAATGACTTTCTCGGACTATTCGGCATCACCAACTTAGTGGCAATACATATTGAGACTTGGCCATTTTGGGCAAAACTGGTTCTGATCTTTGTGGTCCGGGACTTTATGCAATGGAACATCCACCGCATGTATCATCATGTGGGATGGATGTGGGAGTTTCACAAGGTTCACCACAGTACCCGCCAAATGGGATTTGCTGCTTTGCTGCGATACCATTGGATGGAAAACATCTTGTACAGGACCCTGGAGTATATTCCCCTTGCGATGATCGGTGTTGGGCTCACAGACTTTTTCATCGTCCACATCTTTACTTTGGTATTGGGGCAATTAGGTCATGCAAACCTCAAAATCCCTTTAGGTCCTTTTAAATACATTCTGAACGGACCTCAGATGCACCTCTGGCACCATGCGCGAACCTTGCCCGAAACTCATCCAAACGGCTTCAATTACGGGATTTCACTCAGTCTTTGGGATTTCATTTTCCGGACCAACTATTGGCCTTCTGATGATGAAAATCTCCCGGTCGGCTTACCAGATGAGGAGAATTTTCCTGAGGATTTTATCCGACAAAATACCGAGCCTTTTCATCGGATTTTTGGCAAAAAACAATCATGAACTAGAAGGATTCACCCACCACCAGAAAGGAATTTCTTTTTTTTAATCTGTTGAAACCTGTGTTTTTTCTGCGCAAATCTGCAGGCACAGATTCGAGACTATCAAAAAAAAACTGACCAATCAGCCAGCTTTGAAAATTTCATTGGAGAAACCCGGTATTCTAGGCTAATCACATCAGCCTTTTGATCGTCCAAATTACGATGGCAATAAGGAACATAATGATCGAAATCTTATTGATCCCGTGCATCATCCTTAAATTGAAATTGGTCGGTTTATTGGGGTCAGGTTTTTGAAACACCCGTATAAAGTAATTTCCCACCTCACCCAACTTGAAGAATTCCTGGACTTTATTTTTCTCTGACATGATTGCTGGATTTGATAATGTTTCAACTGGTTGAATATTGATTTGGTTCAAGAAAAACATCAAAGTCCCGATGCTCTCTTTACAATGATTTTATAAAACACTTCGACAATTTGGTTGCTTGGGTTGAAGGCAAAATATCCTATATTCAAATATATCCACATTTAAATATTCTTGAATTGGGTTATGAATATCCAACAATCTGAAATTTCTAAATTACTGCCCCATAGAGATCCCTTTCTATTTGTTGATAAAATCTTGTTATCAACCGAGGAGGAGATTATTGGAACA
>DATIAI010000130.1:0-6731 GCA_035458065.1 Algoriphagus sp.
TACTCGCAGGGGTGGGTTTTCTGCGGTGAAAATATTGCAGTTCAGAATCCAGACCCAGGAGATTTGGATCTTCAATTTTCACAACAAAATAGTCAAACCGGTTTGCCCATTTGGTTTTGGGATTTTATGATTTTGCTTTGGCCGGCATTTTTTCCAAAGAAAGAGAATTCTTTGAGCCGAATAAAGCCCTTAATCGGCTCAGGAATATAAAAATATTGAGCCGAATAAATTGTATGTTCGGCTCATGAGCTATAATTGGCAACAGAAAGGCTGGCCAAAATTTGAGTTTACACCCGGCATCATCGAAGATGTACAGTTTAAGTTTTTGCTGAAAACAGGGAAAACCAGCGGGCAATATTCTGCGATTTCCAGGGACCAGAAAGACCAACTTCTTGTTGATATCCTATTGTCGGAGGCGATTAAGACATCCGAAATTGAAGGCGAATTCATGAGTCGGGTAGATGTCATCTCTTCGCTCAAAAAGAACTTGGGCATTTATGAAGAGCAGCCTCGATTGGTCAAGGATCATCGAGCCAAAGGCATTGCCAAGCTGATGGTTGCAGTACGTCAAGGCTGGAAAGAGCCGCTGAGCGAAGCGGTGCTTTTTGCATGGCATGAGATGTTGATGGATGGCAATAGCTATATCCAGTCCGGAAAATGGCGCACTGGAACGGATCCCATGCAGGTTGTTTCGGGTGCAAAGGGGAAAGAAAGCGTTCATTTTGAAGCTCCTCCATCCGAGCGGATTGCTGATGAAATGAATCAGTTCATTGCATGGTTCAACGACTCCGCTCCAAGAGGAGAAAATGCTATTTTGAATCCTATCTTACGTTCGGCTTTGGTTCATTTGTATTTTGAAAGTGTCCATCCCTTCGAAGATGGAAACGGTCGAATCGGTCGGGCATTGGCAGAAAAAGCGTTGCATCAAGGATTGGATCAACCGATTTTGATCAGCTTGTCACAAGTCATTGAGACTAATCGCAATCTTTATTATGATCAACTCAAGCTTGCTCAGAGAAGACTACAGGTGGATGATTGGTTGTTGTATTTTGCCGATGTGGTGCTCAGGGCGCAGGAAAAGGCGGAAGAGTTGATTGAGTTTTCGCTTCAGAAAACCAAGCTTTTGGATTCCTATCGAAATGAATTGAACGAGCGTGAATTGAAAGCCCTGAATAGAATGCTGGATGAAGGACCCGATGAATTTGGTGGCGGCATGAATGCCAAAAAATATATGTCCTTGACCGGATCCTCAAAGGCTACAGCCACCCGAGATCTTCAGCATTTGCGTGATTTGGGCATTTTCGTATCCGAGGGCGGTGGACGAAGTGTACGGTATCAGATAAAGCTGTTTGAATAATTTTGGATTAACAAAAAATTATGTCGCCCAAGCCATAGGTAGGGATCTTTCTAATTTTCAAATCATTTTCAGATGAATGAATAAGCTCATCCAACTCAGGCATACACTCCACCAATTTCCCGAAGTGGCTTTGGAAGAAAACCATACTGCTCAGCGGATTTTGGAATTTTTTATACCACTAAATCCGGATCAAATATTTGAAAAGTTGGGGGGAACAGGCCTGGCTTTTGTTTTTCGGGGAGAAAAACCCGGCAAGCGGATTCTTTTCCGATGTGAGTTAGACGGATTGCCCATTGAGGACTTGAAGGAAAGTCCCCACAAAAGCCAGATTTCCGGCAAAGGTCACTTGTGCGGTCATGATGGTCACATGGCAATAATCTGTGGATTGGGTGAAAAGCTTTCTCAAAAACGACCTGAATCAGGCGAAGTCATCCTACTATTTCAGCCAGCTGAAGAGACGGGAGATGGTGCAAAAGCTGTATTGTCAGATCCCAGATTTGATCAGATCAAACCTGATTTTGCTTTTGCTCTGCACAATCTTCCCGGATATCCGCTCCATCAGATCGTAATGCGAAGGGGAACCTTTTCGGCTGGAAGCACGGGGATGAGCATCTATCTAAAAGGAAAGACTTCACACTCTGCCCATCCGGAAGCGGGTGTCAATCCTGCCCAGGCTTTGGCAAAGCTTATTCAGGAACTTCCTCAATTACCATTAGAAGCTGAAGGATTTGCTTTGCTCACATTGATTCACGCTGAGTTGGGAAGTTTGGCTTTTGGGACGAGTGCTGGAAAGGGAAGTCTGAGTATGACCTTGAGGGCATTCAATCAGCAGGATTTAGATGGATTGGTTGAGAAAGCAAAAGCCAAGGCACGAGTTATTGCAAAATCTGAAGGCTTGGAGCTGACCTTCAGTTTTGTGGAGCAGTTTGCAGTCTCAGTAAATGATCCGGAGCTGTATACGGTTGTGGAAATTGCCGCCCAAAATCTCGGACTTAGCCTGACTGAAAAACCCGAACCTTTCCGCTGGTCGGAGGACTTTGGCTTATTTTCTCAGATTTGTCCCTCGTTTTTATTTGGATTGGGAGCAGGAGAAGATTGTCCCCAACTCCATGAGGGAACCTATGATTTTCCCGATGAACTGATCGAGACTGGGGTTAAGATGTTTGATGAAATTTTATCGTCACTGCGAGGTGACAAGTAGTCTAAAGATTGAAAGTGGTTTTCTTTTAAAAGATTACTTCGAGGCGGAGAGTAAATTAAAAGTTTGCTTCTAGTCGGGCTCCCCTCGCCCGTCTCAAGGAGGGTAGGCAATGGCCCGAGGACGTAGGCAATCAAACAAAAAAGCCGGCGAAAGCCGGCTTATGTTTTTAGAGATCAGAATAGTCTGTTGGATACAGAAGCCGCTGATCGTTTTTGTTCATGATATTCTGATATTCAGGAAGGACTTTCATTCTGTCCCAATCCGGATCGGCTCCGAATGCTTTCCAACCTGCATTCCGAGTGTCGATATCAGAAAAAGTAGTCATGTACATCAGATTCGGCATATTAGCACCAGCGATCACTTCCCCATAAAACACCGGATTGAAATTCAACTTGTTGAAAATGTCCATTTCACCAGAGTTGAACATCTTGACTTTTTGCTTGTAAAGCTTTTCGGTCTGACTCTCATAGCTTCTCAATTCATATACTCGATCTTTCTTGGGACCGGTCACTTTTGACTCTGTAAATCTGGGTTGACCCGTGAAAGCCTGCATAAAAGCAGTTTCGATTCGCTTGTAAGGTGGATTATCAAATGGCGCGTTGATGTAAGCTGCTCCGGCAGCTTGATAAGCTTGGTCTTTGCCTAGCTTTTCTTCCATTCCGGCATAGACCTTCATTGACGAGTAAGGGATGAACAGGTATACCTTTTTTCCGGCATCAGCCTCAGAAGCGATAGGTTTGAATACTCCGACTTTAGCTACGCCATTTCTGTGAAGGGCAGGCAAAAGCGCTTTTTCCAAGTATGCATCGATTTGGCTTTCCTGATTTGCATTTTCGATATGGTAGATTCTCAATTCGTAGAAGTCTCTTTTTCCCTGGGCAAAAGAGCTTGTCGAAAGGAAAGCAAAAAAGAAAAGTACGGCAATTGGCAAGAGGTTTTTTGATAACATGGCAATGGTATTTAGGTTTGATTGCTATTGATTTAGGTGCAAGTTAAACCAAAAAGTTGTGGGTTATTTTCCGTCTGTGGATTAAGGGAAGTTATTGAGAACTTTAAAAAATGAAGCAAAAGAGCTTTTCCCAATCTTTGTAAATGGGAACCTAAGATCTTCCAAATGGACTATGCGAGAATTTTGAACTGATCGCCTTGGCTAAAAAGAATCAATCTGATCCTTCTGCTTTTTGCATTAAGAGGTCCACTTTACGATCCTTTTCTTTCACATCTTTTGAGACATCCGGATACGGCTTCACATCCACCAAACTGACCGAGTATCCATTCACGGAATGAGAGTCCGGTACTTTGTCCCCAAAGGTAGGTGCGGAACTAAGGTTGAATACCTCTTCCTGTCCATAGATACTTACTGAAATCCGGACTTCCACCATCCCAGCCCAAATGCATGTTGCACCGATCGGACATCTGGAGTCTGAGACCAGATTCAGAAAAGTCACTGAAATCGGCTCAGTGCAATGGGCGACGGTTTCTTCGAGAGGGATTTCGACAGGCTCACCAATCACAAAGCTAGTGCAGGGAATTTCTTCCTGGCAACCTGAAAAAATGAATGCAAAAATTAAAAGTGCAATAATCGATTTCATCTGAGCTGAACCAATTAGGATTTACAATAGGAAGTCATTCAATGGAATTCTTTTCGAATGTAGTAAAAACGTAAGTGTGGGAAGAATCGCTACAAATCGGATTAGAGGGAAAAAAATCTTCTAAGTCTTAACAAAAAATTGATCTGAAATATCTTTCAGGTATCCTGCTAAAGTTCTGAATTTACCAGAATTTGGTCTCCAACATCAGCATGCAGGCCACACCCAATACAAAAGCTGAAACAATCAGTGTCCATTCTTTTCGGCTCACACCCGCCAAGCTCAGCAGTGAAGTAACCAATAGAAAAGCAGCGACAATCACAATTTGTCCGACTTCGAGGCCAATGTTAAATGCCAGTAAGGGTTGCCAAATACTGGACTCTTTTCCCAGCAGCTCCTTCAGGTAGTTGGAAAAACCCAGCCCGTGAATCAGTCCAAAAAACACCGCAAAGATATAATTGAGGGGTATTCCTTTCCCATTAGAAGGTTTGGGTCTGAAGATGGAAACCAATGCCGTAAATGCGATGGTGACCGGAATCAGGAACTCAATGACATCCGAGCGGACCTGGATGACATTGAAAGTGGCCAAAGCCAGTGTCAGGGAATGTCCGATGGTGAAAGCGGTGACCAGGATGAGGATTTTTTTCCAGTCCCGAGCCACATAGATTGCGCAAAGGGCCAAAATAAACAGGATATGGTCAAAGCCCCGGATGTCCAGAATATGCTGAAGTCCAAGCTTGAAATACAACTGAAATAAATTCATATTGGGGTGATACTTCCTCTATAGAAGTAAATTGCCGCAATAATACTGGATAAATCCCACAAAAGGCACATTGCGCTGACCAAATGCAACACTTTTACATTTCATTGATTTTCCCGGTTTGGATGGCTCTTACTCATCCTTTTTTTATCAGCTTAACGGAAATGAGCTACAATGCCGAGAAGGGTAAAATGGAGATTTTTCAGAAGATTTTTTGGGATGATCTGGAGGTAGGACTGAGTAATCATTTTGGAGAAAAGGTGAGTTTTCGGCAACCAAAAGACACAGCAAAGTTGGACCGTCAGGTCAAAACCTACTTGCAGAAACACAATCAGATCCTGGTCAACGGAAAACCGATTTCCCTCAATCTGCTGGGCTATGAAGTGGATGGCGAGGCGGTTTGGTTTTATCTTGAATCCTCTCCTATCGAACTGCCCAAATCCGTTGAAGTCACCAATACGGTTTTATTGTCCGACAGACCGGGCCAACAAAATATTGTTCATGTCTACAATCAGTCCAAATCTCCAAGAAGTCTTCTGCTCAGCGAGGGGAATGAAAAGGGGAAGATCGAGTTTTGAAAGGAGATTTAAGATTTTAGACACAAGAAGCAAGAGCTAAGAAGCCAGAGCCAAGAACCAAGAAACAAGAAAAGCCGTCAGAAAATCAATCTGACGGCTTTTTAAATCCGAAACTTGTGCTGAGCTCGTCGAAGTATCCGAAATCACAAATCCGAAATCAGATTTTCTCAAAAATCCTTCTAAAGCTCGTTGCCTCAGCGATTCTGCCATGAAGTTCGGAAATGGCAACTCGCTCTTGCTCAGTAGTGTCGCGGTGACGGATGGTGACGGTATTGTCCTCTAAAGTCTGATGATCTACGGCGATACAGAACGGTGTTCCGATCAGATCCTGACGTGCATAGCGCTTGCCGATAGATGCCGCATCTTCGTAGATAATGTTGAAGTCGTACTTCAACAATTCCACGATCTCCTTCGCCTTCTCTGGCAAGCCGTCTTTCTTCACGATCGGAAGAATGGCAGCTTTCACCGGAGCGATGGCCGGATGAAATTTCAGATACGTCCTGCTTTTCTCCTCTGAACTTTCCTCTGTATAAGCATTGCAAAGCGTCAACAAGAATAATCTATCAGCTCCGATAGAGGTCTCGATCACATACGGGATGTAGTTCTGGTTGATCTCAGGATCGAAGTACTGCTGTTTTTTCTTGGAGTATTCCTGGTGGGATTTCAGGTCAAAGTCAGTTCGGGAGTGGATGCCTTCCACTTCTTTGAAGCCGAAAGGAAACTCAAACTCAATATCCATCGCGGCATTCGCATAATGCGCGAGTTTTTCGTGGTCGTGCTTTCTGAGTTTTGCCGCAGGGGTGCCCAAAGCCAAATGCCATCTCATGCGGGTGTCGGCCCACTTCTGATACCAATCGAGTTCGGTGCCGGGACGCACGAAAAACTGCATTTCCATCTGCTCAAATTCACGCATTCTGAAAATGAACTGACGGGCAACGATTTCATTCCTGAAAGCTTTTCCAATCTGAGCTATTCCAAAAGGAACTTTCATTCGGGCAGTTTTCTGCACATTCAGAAAATTGACAAAAATGCCCTGTGCAGTCTCTGGGCGCAAATAAATGGTGGAGGAATCCTCTGCCACCGATCCTACCTGGGTGGAAAACATCAGGTTGAACTGGCGTACATCGGTCCAGTTGGAAGTGCCACTGACCGAACAAGCGATCTTATTATTTTCAATGAGTGTTTTCAGTCCATCAAAATCATTGGCTGCAAGCAGTTCATCCATTTGCTTCAACAGCAATTCAGC
>DATIAI010000131.1:0-5660 GCA_035458065.1 Algoriphagus sp.
CAACTTCGGCGATGATGGCCATGACAAGAGAAATTTCCTGCCCTAAGCCAAACGGATCTGCAAACTTAACAGGCCCTTCGCCCAGCAAACGACCGATCTTTGGGATTCCGTGAGTCAGCATCATTCCTCCTGCACCAAGCCGGATAATCAACAATACCAAATCATTCCAATTTGAGTTTTTCATAGTTTTTGAGGTAGTTGCTTTTTGAAAATATAAGATTGGCATTAAAGTCGAAATCACTTTTACACGAAAAACCCTTCCCTTGGGTCAAAGGGAAACCTGGCCTGCTACCATGCGGTCTTTTCCGTTTAGGTCTTTGATAATCCGGACATTTTGATATCCAAGAGTCTCCAAAAGATCCGCAACGGCATTTCCAAATCGTTCATTGATTTCAAAGTAGATTTTGCCGGATGGTTTCAGGAGTTTTTTCCCTTTCTCTGAAATAGCGCGGTAGAAAATAAGGGGATCCTCATTGCTCACAAATAGAGCCAAATCAGGCTCATAATCCAGAACATTGTGGTGCATTTGTCCTTTTTCTTCGATAGGGATATAGGGGGGATTACTAACCAAAATGTCCAACTCCTCCACTTGAGGTATCTCTTTTAGAATATCACATTTTGAAAATCTCACTTTTGCATGAAGTTTATCCGCATTTTCGGAAGCTACTTCTAAGGCTTTTTCGGAAATGTCTAAAGCATAAACCTCCGGGGAGTTCATTTCAAGAGCCAGTGAAATCGGAATGCAACCGGTACCAGTTCCGATATCCAAAATTTTAAGATTGGGTTTTGGATTTTCTTTAATGATCAAGTGAACCAACTCCTCGGTTTCGTTTCTTGGAATTAAAGTGTCTCGCGTGACGATAAATTCTCTTCCGTAAAACGGTCCATGACCCAAAATGTACTGGATCGGCTCTCCGGTTTTCACTTTTTCGAAATCGGCTTTCAGGTTTATGGGAAGATCTTTTTCCTCCAAAAAATGCATCATGTCTACCCGTCTCAATCCCAAATGGTGTTCCAGTAGCCAATTCACGAGATTTTCGGCCTCATTTAAGTCGTATTGGGTCAATTGGACAGACCAATCTTTGACAAGTTGCTGGTAAGAAATCGGCATGTCCAAAGGTAATGAGGAGATTCGTTTTTAGAAGTGATTGTAGTCGGCTTTCCTTTTCAATCCTATTCCTCGACAAATCCCCTTACCTTTGCAGTGAGATTTTCCTCCCATGAAGCTACACAACAACACCATTCGCGGAGTCCATACCGCACTTCAAGCCATTTTCGAAGAAGGACAATATGCTGATAAAGTGATCGAGCGTACCCTAAAATCTAATCCAAAATGGGGAGCGCGGGATCGCTCTTTTATCGCAGAGACAACTTATGAAATGGTTCGTTGGTGGAGACTTATTGGTCATTTGAGCCCTTCCAAGGATTATTGGGATCTTTTTGGGACTTATTGGTTGATGCAAGGCAATCCACTTCCGGAATGGGAGGAATTTGCCAGAATCAACCCCGACAAATTGAAAGGCAAATATGAGTCAATCGAAGATCCGGCAATGTTGGAGTCAATCCCAGAGTGGCTTCATAAGCTAGGCAAAAATGAGCTGGGTGATTTGTGGGAAGCAGAAATTCATGCACTCAATGAAGAGGCAGAAGTGGTATTGCGTGTGAATACCCTAAAAATCACCCGTGAACGACTCAAAAATCAATTCGCAGCCGATGGAATCAATACCTACATCGTCAAAGGATATCCAGACGCCTTGGTTTTGGAGGAAAGAGAAAACGTCTTTCGTCATCCTGCATTCAAAGAAGGACTTTTTGAAGTCCAGGATGCAAGTTCCCAATTAGTTGCTGCGGCTTTGGCGGTGGAACCTGGAATGCGTGTAATCGATGCCTGTGCCGGAGCAGGAGGGAAAGCTCTTCATTTGGCTGCATTGATGGAAAACAAAGGGAAAATTCTCGCAATGGATGTGGAGGATTGGAAACTTCAACAAACCAAACTTCGAGCTCGCCGAGATGGAGTTTCTATAATCGAACCTAAAGCCATTGAAGGCACCAAGACCATCAAGCGGCTTAAAGAATCTGCGGATCGACTATTACTTGATGTGCCTTGCTCTGGACTTGGCGTGCTGAGAAGGAACCCTGATACCAAATGGAAATTGAGTCTGGATTCCATACAAAAAGTGCAGGAAACACAGCAAGAGATCCTTCAAAGTTATCCATCCATGCTCAAGCCAGGTGGACAAATGGTTTACGCGACATGCAGTATCCTTCCTTCCGAAAATGAGCTTCAGGTGAAAAAATTCCTTGAAAGTGAAGCCGGAAAGCAGTTTGAATTGATCGAAGACAAAAAGGTCCTGGCCCAAGAGAGCGGATTCGACGGATTCTATATCGCCCGTCTGATGAAAAAAGCAAATTGATTTGACAGGAATAATTTTTTCAGTGATCTAAAAATCAGCTTGTTATTTTTAATTTCAGAAAAAAAACTGAAATGAATCTAGAGCTGATTTTTTCCATTGCCAGTACCACAGCATTTGTTTGCTGGATTTTGCTGTTTGCCTTATACCAAAAGCGCTGGGTTTACCTGGTGCTTTTTTCGTTTGTGTTCACTGCCATGGCAGTAGTTTATCTCATTTTCATTCTGAAAGGAATGGGAGGAGATTCTGTTGGTGGATTTGATTCCCTGGCCAATGTCAAATTGTTGTTTACCCAGGATGAGGCGGTTTTGGCCGGTTGGATTCATTATCTGGTGTTTGACCTTTTTGTAGGGATGTGGATCTGCCAAGATGGGGATAGGCAGGGAATCAATCGCTGGATTTTATTGCCGTGCTTGTTTTTGACTTTTATGCTCGGACCGACAGGTCTTTTGCTTTACTTTATTATCCGAGTGATCCATTTGAAAAAATTTCCCCAAGATCCATATGCTGAAAAGTTGGTACAATGAACTTTGGCATAGAAATCCCCTATTAGCCAAGTCAGGAGGTTTTTGTTTTCTTTTGGGGATTTTCATTGTTTTCCTTCCTTTGGTTGACACCAGAGAGCTTCAGGGATTTAGCGTTTGGATCAAACCAGCCAAATTTTTCATCTCTATAGGTGTTTTTTTCTGGACGATGGCTTGGTTGATGGATTACCTAAAAAGTGAAAAATTTGTCAGATGGATCAGCTGGGGAATTTGGGTTTTGATGCTTGTCGAATTGGTGATCATTACCTACCAAGCATCGCAGGGAAAGCTTTCCCATTATAATATTTCATCTGTTTGGGATGGAATGCTTTTTCAGATTATGGGAATTGCCATCACCTTAAATTCTGTTTTAGTTTTTCTGGTCTTTCTTAAGTTTTTTCAAAATGTTGATTTGCCCAAAGGCTATTTAATGGGTATTCGGATCGGTTTGGTGATTTTCTTGATTGCCGGATTCGAAGGATTTGTTATGGTTGGGCAAATGAAACACACTGTAGGAGCTGAGGATGGTCAGGATGGATTGCCATTTTTAGGATGGGCCAAAACCTATGGGGATCTTCGGGTTTTTCACTTTATAGGACTTCATGCCTTACAGATTTTGCCTTTGCTAAGCTGGTTTTTCCTGAAAAATCATTCCGCTAAAGTGTTTCTTGTTGGGTTGATTTACTTTTTATTCAGCTTTGGGACGCTCTGGATGGCCTTGCAGGGGAAAGGTATTTTGGGTTGGTTTTAACTTCACTTACCAAAACTTATTTTAAAACCAACATCCATTTAACTCCTATTCCACATTAATTTTTGTTTTTTGCTGGCTTGGCATTGGTTTTTGTTTGTACCTTTGACGGGCAAATAGGGTTACCTACAACCAATATTTGCCATGAATCGAAACTCCTCGAAGTTCCTTTACGAAGCACTCACCTACGACGACGTGCTTCTAGTCCCGGGTTATTCCGAAGTGCTCCCACGCGAGACCAACACTTCCACCCAGCTCACCAAAAAAATCAGATTGAATATTCCGCTGGTATCCGCTGCAATGGATACCGTGACCGAAGCTGAACTGGCAATTGCTATTGCCCTTGAAGGCGGCCTTGGATTTATTCACAAAAATATGTCAATCGAGAAGCAGGCTGCTCAGGTTCGCAAAGTGAAGCGTTCCCAAGCTGGGATGATTCTTGATCCGATTACCCTCCACATTGATTCCAAAGTCCGTGATGCTGAAACCATCATGAGAGAATACCACATCGGTGGGATTCCTGTGGTAGATGGTGACAAAGTTCTGAAAGGAATCATCACCAACCGTGACCTTCGCTTTATTAAAGATCAAAACCGATTGATCCGTGATATAATGACTAAGGATAACCTGATCACTGCGAAATCAGGAATTTCACTGGAACAAGCGGAAGAAATTCTTCAGGAATACAAAATCGAGAAACTTCCGATTGTAGATGATGAGCAAAAACTCACCGGTCTTATCACTTACAAGGATATTCTGAAAAGAAGAGACAAGCCCCATGCTTGCAAAGACGAATATGGTCGCCTCCGAGTTGGTGCGGCTGTCGGAGTGACGGCTGATATAGTAGAGCGGGTAGAAGCCCTCAGAAACGCCGGAGTGGATGTGGTTTCGATTGATACGGCTCACGGACATTCCAAAGGAGTAATCGAAACTTGCAAAAGAATCAAAGCTGCTTTCCCTGATTTGGAAGTGATTGTAGGAAATATAGCAACCCCGGAAGCTGCTATCGCACTTGCTGATGCCGGGGCAGATGCGGTGAAAGTTGGCGTTGGCCCTGGATCTATTTGTACCACCCGAGTGATTGCGGGTGTTGGAGTTCCGCAACTTTCCGCTGTTTTTGAATGTGCTGAAGCACTAAAGGACCGAGGTGTACCGGTTATCGCTGATGGCGGGATTCGATATTCAGGGGATTTGGTAAAAGCCATCGCTGCCGGTGGAAGTTCTATCATGATAGGTTCACTGTTGGCCGGTACTGAAGAAGCTCCAGGAGAAATGATCATTTTCGAAGGAAGAAAATTCAAATCTTACCGAGGAATGGGTTCATTGGAAGCCATGGAATCCGGCTCAAAAGACCGTTACTTCCAGGATGCTGAAGACAACATCAAAAAGCTTGTCCCAGAAGGTATTGTTGGACGAGTACCTTATAAAGGACTAGTTTCAGAAGTTCTTTACCAATTGGTAGGGGGCTTGCAGGCTGGTATGGGATATTGCGGAACTAGAACTATTGACGACCTGCAGAAAAACGGCAAGTTTGTCAAAATCACCACTGCAGGTGTGAAAGAATCACATCCACATGACGTGAGCGTAACAAGGGAAGCTCCAAACTATAGCTTGAAATCCTAAAAAATAAAGGCTGGTTTCGATTCGAAATCAGCCTTATTTTTTTTCCTTTCAGATGTTTACTTCAAAACTGACATCAAGCTCTTCCGCTACTTTAACATTGTCTGTAAAGTCTTTGTGAAGGGGATTGATGAGTAAATTGTGCTCATTGGGATAGCTTTTTCCGGGAATCCGAATAGATGGAATTTTCAGCACTGGAGAAATCATCCCTTTTGCCCAAGCGGTACCAAATTCCTGAGTAGAACGTGGATAAGGTCGGTTTCTCCAGTCTGGTGGGAGAAAATCCATATCGAGTTCCGGTATTTCACCTGTTATCTCAAGAATCGCAAGTTTCCATTGGCTTTGTGTCACTACGAC
>DATIAI010000132.1:0-25061 GCA_035458065.1 Algoriphagus sp.
CCAACCAGTTTTGGAATATCTGCTTTCAGATAAATGAGCAAATCCGGAGCTTTCACATGGGTGATCATGGAGTCAAATAGACTTTTGTAATTCCAATAATCCCGCTCAGTCATGAGTTTGCTTTTATATAAGTTCGCTGCAAAAATGTAAGCGTCTTCGTAGATAGTACGGTCCTGGATGGTAGAAATTGAGCTTTCCTGAATTTTCCGGATCTGGTTGTATCTGGAATTCAAAAAGTAAACCTGAAGATGAAAAGCCCAGCGCTTCATGTCTTCATAGAAATCTGGGAGGTAAGGATTTTGATCCACCGCTTCAAATTCTGCTTTCCAGCCATAATGCTTGGCTAGTTTTTCTGTCAGGGTGGTCTTCCCACTTCCGATATTTCCGGATACTGCTAAATGCATGATCTTAAGCTTTTGATTTTGAAAATCTTGAAGCAACTACCAAATCTTTGCTACCAGGAGTGTATTGATAAAAGCCTTCACCGGTTTTGACGCCTTTGAATCCCGCTTCCACCATATTGACCAAAAGAGGGCAAGGGGCATACTTTGGATTCCCAAATCCTTCCTGAAGAACTCTCAAAATGGAAAGACATACATCCAGCCCAATAAAATCCGCCAACTGCAAAGGTCCCATCGGGTGCGCCATTCCCAACTTCATTACTGTATCGATTTCTTCAACACCAGCCACACCTTCATATAGACTATAAATTGCCTCATTGATCATTGGCATCAGGATTCGGTTTGCCACAAAGCCAGGATAGTCATTCACTTCCACAGGATCTTTGGAGAGATTTCTGGAAAGATCCATGATCAATTTTGTCACTTCATCAGAAGTAGCGTAGCCTCGTATTACCTCGACCAACTTCATTACCGGTACAGGATTCATGAAGTGCATCCCGATTACTTGGGTCGGGCGTTTAGTTACCGCTGCGATTTTGGTAATAGAAATTGAGGAAGTATTGGTGGCGAGAATCGTTTTTTCCGGAGAAAATTGATCCAGCTTACGGAAAATATCCAGTTTCAAACTCAGATTTTCAGTAGCCGCTTCTACTACCAGATCTGCACTTTTCACTCCATCTTCCAGATTGGTAAAAGTGGAAATCCGGGCCATGGAAGCATCTTTTTCCTCCTGGGAAATTGTCCCTTTGGAAACTTGGCGATCCATATTTTTTGAAATCGTAACCAATGCCTTTTCCAAAAATTCAGCTTTGATATCGACAAGTGACACCTCATAGCCATGTTGGGAAAAAACATGTGCGATGCCGTTGCCCATGGTGCCTGAGCCTATGACGGAGATTGATTTCATAAATCTTTGATTGTGAGTGAAAAGCGTTATGATTTGGGTTTAATATGACGAAACTGCCATTTTTAAATGGTGTCAAAACTAAGCCTAAGCAGTTCCAATTCCAATTCAAACCCAGCTTTCCCGACTTTGGTTGTCATAAAAATTACACAATCTCCCAACGATAAATCCCTACCTTTGAACTATGTAATCGAGGCTATACAATTCACTTTGAGTAATGAATTTCGAATATCGAGATTCTCCTGATAGCTATCGGGATGGCCTTAAAAAAACAATAATAAACACATGAAAGAACTGGGTCTGATCAGCAAACTGTCAATAAATCGTTTTACTGATTTTGGGGCTTACCTTGCTCTAAGTGATGGGGGAGAGGTGCTTTTGCCGAAAGGTTACCTCAAAGGGGATGAGAAGGAAGGAGATGTGGTGGAAGTATTCGTTTACACCGACAGCGAGGACAGACCGGTGGCTGTGACCCAAAAGCCAAATGCACTCCTGGATGATTTTGCGGTGATGGAGGCCAAAGAAGTGACCAAGTTTGGTGCATTTATGGATTGGGATTTGCCAAAAGATCTTTTTGTCCCAAATGCAGAGATGGCCAAACCTATGACTGTGGGTCAAAAATATTTGGTGAGAGTATGCGTCGATTATCGATCCAACCGCCTGATCGGGGTCACCAAATACCGGGATTTTATTTACCCGGCTCCAAAAGACTACGAGCCCGGCAATGAGGTGGAAGGGTTGATATTTGAAAAAACAGACCTTGGATACAAAGTATTGCTGGAGGATCGCTACGAAGGATTGATATTTGCCAATGAGGTTTTTCAGCCTCTTGAGATAGGGTCTGTGAGAAAGCTTTGGGTAAAAAAGAGACGTGATGACGGCAAAATTGACCTTCAGATTTTGCCCACAGGCAGAGTCAAATACGATGAGGGATCAGAAAAAATACTGGCCATTTTAGAGGAAAAGGGTTTTTTGCCACTCCATGACAAATCAGACCCGGCTGAAATCCAGGCTACACTGGGCATGTCCAAAAAGCATTTCAAGCAGTGTATTGGACAATTGTTTAAAGCCAGACAAATAACAATCGGTCCTGAAGGAATTTCTGTCAGCAGGGATTAATCCAGCTTAAGGATATCGCTTGGAGTTTGGCAAAGAATTGCCTTGTTTTTGAAAATGGCAATCGGGCATTTCACCAAATGCGGGAAATTCACCAGGATATTCAGCCAACCTTCATCATCCCAATCCTTTCCTGCAATCAGTTTCTGATAATCTGGATGAGCTCTGTTCATCAGATCTTTGGCTCTGAGCTCAAGCATGAGCAAGATCTGATCCCATTGAGTGGCTGTTATTCTCTCTTTGAGGATATCAATTTCATTGACGAATTTTGTCAGGGATTTAGCATATGCTTTTGCTTGCTTATCAATGGGCTGTGTCGAACTATGGTAGAAATATAGTTCTGTAGGATGACCTCTCATAGTTTTTGGATTTAGTATATTATAAGATAGGAAATATTATAATCATTTGAAATTCAATTAATTGTAAAGTTGAAAATAGACCTTGAAAAATTTTCCAAAGACTGCAAATCGGATTTTCAGGCAAACAAAAAACTGAAGGAAAAACTCAAAAAGTCCAAGCCAAAGAATCTTGATTCTATATTCCAACAGCTTCACGAAAATGCGTTTCAGGAGATTGATTGTCTGGATTGTGCTAACTGTTGCAAAACAACGAGCCCCATCTTTATCCAAACCGACATAGATCGACTTGCAAAAACTTTTCGAATGAAAAGCAGTGAGTTTATTGATGAATACCTTTATCGTGATTCAGATGGTGATTATGTTTTAAAATCAGCTCCATGTCCTTTCTTAGGTACTGATAACAGATGCCTTGTCTATGAAGCCAGGCCCAAAGCATGTCGGGAATATCCACACACCAACAGGAAAAATATGCTGGGGATTTTAGATCTTTCTTTGAAAAATACACTTGTCTGTCCTGCTGTTCTCAAAATTTTTTATGAGATCGGCAAAGATTATATGAAGTAATCCCTTTGTTTTGTTTTTTTAACAATCAAACCTATAAATAACACTATGAGCAAGCAGGATTCTCTTTTTCTGGGAGTGGATGTCGGAGGAACTCACCTGAAGATTGGACTGGTAGATAAGGAAGGCAATTTGCTGGACTTCCAAAAAGAAGACACTACATCATACAGAGATCATCCTGAGGGTTTTGGAAAGTGCTTCATTGAAGGACTTGGTAAATACATCGAAAAATATCCGGATGTAGAAAAAATTGGAATCGGCCTTCCAGGCATGATTACCAAAGATCGGACTACTCCGCTGGAAATCCCGGCAATTCCAGATTTGAACGGTTTTCACCTTAAGGCAGGACTTTTGGAAAAATACCCAAACCATGAGTTCTATATGGAAAATGACGCCGCTGCAGCTGCCATCGGTGAGTTTTATTACGGAAAAGGTGATGTGGCAGAAAACTTTCTTTTCATTACCATGGGCACCGGTATCGGGAGTGCCTTGGTTTTGGATGGTCAAGTTTTCAAAGGTTCGCGCGGAAATGCCCTGGAAATGGGACACATGCTATCCAGAGGAAATGCCGGTTTGGAAAATTTGATCGGAAGAAATGGCATCCTCAAAATCATGGACAACCTGATTGGAGCTTATCCTGAAAAAGCTGGGGAATTGGTCGGAAAAGAACTTGGAACCCACCTTTTGGTAGATACTGCTAAAACCGGAAATGAGGTCTCCCTGATGGTTTTCAAAGAAGTTGCAGAAATTTTGAGCGAAGCAATCGTTTCTACAGTCCGAATCCTTGATGTGACGGATGTATATTTTGGCGGAGGTATTTCGGCTGGATTGGAATTTATGATGCCAACCATAGATCACAATACCAGAAAGTATTTGACTCCCTATTATGTCAAGGATTTGCGTCTAAAAAAAGCCACTTTGGAAAACAACGCCGGAACTCTGGGGGCAGCCGCCCTTTGTTTTATGGGTTCAGGGTTGTAACGGTTACTTCGGATACTTTACTTATCGCATTCATTCGAAAAAGAACTCTCAGGGGTTCTTTTTCGCTTTCTACACCTTCACAATCTCCACTGGGTTCGATGAAATAAAAGAAGAAACTTTGGCTTTTGTCGACCAATTCGACCCGGTCAGGCCGGCCAAACGTCTTGATCAATGCCTGGTTATCTGCTCCCAAAAAGTTGTTTTTGATAGCTTTGAATTCTTCAAGGTCCTGCATTCTGAGGCCTTTGCAGCCATCCCGATCCAATTTCCAGTTTTCAAGGTTGACTTTTCCGGCATCCACAGGCCCACTGCAGGATGAAATAGAAGCCAAAGCTAAAAGGGAAAAATAGAAAAGGAATTTTCGCATGATCTTTTAAATTAAGGTGTAAAGATGGGCTCAAAAATTGAGGCTTTTGCAAAATCGGGGTAGGGAATAAATTTCCGTAGCGAGGATTTCGGCAGAATACTGAAATTCATGAGTTTGGAAATTCTCCGAAAGAAACTGTCAGATTTATCCCATCTTGGAACACTTCCGATTCTCTATTGGTTTACCCAAATCGGTTATATTAGCACGTTCAATCACTCACTCACATGTATTACAGGTTTGGAAAAGCATTCTATTTCATGAGTATTTTGTTTTTCGTTTTCTTTCTATTGTACTTCTATTCTGCACTCGCTGAGACAGTTGGTCTTAGCATCGATGATTCGGGTTCAATCAATCGGATCTGGGAAAAAGGGACATTTTTTTATGGGATGGTTGCCGCATTTCTGATTCTGAATGCCATCACGCTTTACCCACCCAAGTCACTTGAGACCAAAACCAACAAGAAACTTCATCGGATTTTCCCTATTGGAGATCCTTTCAGGGATTACTTTCTCACTTGGTTTTACTCCTTCGGGGGCATAGTCAATTTGAGTTTGGCATTATTGGTGTTTTTTGTTCATTCGATCAATAACCAGGATGTCATTGCCACCAATCAGTTCAATTTTTTCTTTTACCTGATGCCTGCCTTGTTGGCGGTTTGGGTGATAGGGTTATTTGTCCTCTTGATAGGAAAATTCAAACAAGTCCAAAAAGGAGTTTAAGCGCGCATTATGGCAGAACCAGTTAAATATACAGAAGACAGTATCAAGTCCCTGGATTGGAGAGAGCATATCCGCCTCCGTCCCGGGATGTATATCGGAAAGTTGGGTGACGGAAGCGCCCAGGATGACGGGATCTACGTGCTCGTCAAAGAAATCCTGGATAACTCCATCGATGAGCATATGATGGGCTATGGCCGAAATATCGATGTCAAAATCTCCGAACACAAAGTAGAAGTCCGTGACTATGGCCGAGGGATTCCATTGGGGAAAGTTATTGACTGTGTATCCAAAATAAATACCGGGGGAAAATACGATTCAGGTGCCTTTCAAAAATCTGTCGGCCTGAATGGAGTCGGTACTAAGGCTGTAAATGCGCTTTCTGACTTTTTCCGGGTTCAATCCTTTCGAGATGGACAAACCAAAATGGCTGAATTCGAAAAAGGCATGTTGGTCAATGATCCTCCGATTGGTCCATCCTCTGACCGAAATGGCACCAAGATCATTTTTTCGCCGGATGGATCGATTTTCAAAAATTATCATTTCATTCCTGAATACCTCGAAAACCAGATTTGGAATTATGCTTATCTGAATGCCGGTCTGACAATCAATTTCAACGGAAAGAAATTCTTCTCTGACAAGGGCCTTTTTGATCTTCTTTCCAACAAAGTAGACGAGGAAAGTATCCGATATCCGATCATACACATCAAAGGCAATGACATCGAAGTGGCGATCACCCACTCCGGTTCCTATGGTGAAGAGTATTATTCATTCGTCAACGGACAGTACACCACTCAAGGAGGGACTCACCTTGCTGCGTTTAGAGAGGCAATTGTGAAGACCATTCGGGAATTTTACAAAAAAGATTTCGACGCTTCCGATGTAAGACAATCCGTCGTGGCTGCAATTGCCGTGCGGGTTCAGGAACCGGTTTTTGAATCCCAAACCAAGACCAAACTTGGTTCCCAGAGTGTTGGTCCGGATGGACCCACACTTCGGACATTTGTGAATGACTTTATCAAAACTGAACTGGATAATTACCTCCACAAAAATCCAGCAGTTGCAGATGCACTTCTCAAGCGGATTTTGCAGTCGGAGCGGGAAAGAAAGGAAATTTCCGGCATCAAAAAACTGGCAAACGAGCGGGCCAAAAAAGCCAATCTTCATAACAAAAAGCTAAGAGATTGCCGCGTTCATTACGACGATCCGAAGGCCAATGAAGATGCCAAAAACAACTCCATGCTCTTCATCACTGAGGGTGATTCAGCATCCGGTTCCATCACCAAATCGCGTGATGTGCAGACTCAAGCTGTATTTTCACTTCGTGGCAAGCCCCTCAACTGCTTTGGCATGACCAAAAAAGTGGTATATGAAAATGAGGAATTCAACTTGCTTCAGCATGCCCTAAACATCGAAGACGGAATCGAAAATCTCAGGTATCGCAAGATTGTAATCGCAACTGATGCCGATGTGGATGGAATGCACATCCGGCTTTTGATCATGACTTATTTCTTGCAGTTTTTCCCGGATTTGGTAAAAAATGGGCATTTGTTCATTTTGGATACGCCGCTTTTCAGGGTAAGAAACAAGAAAGAGACGATCTATTGCTACACGGATGAGGAGCGGCAGCGCGCGATTCACAAATTGGGAAGCAAGCCTGAAATTACCCGATTTAAAGGTTTGGGAGAGATCTCCCCAGAAGAATTCGGGACCTTCATCGGAGAAGATATCCGTTTGGAACCGATCATTTTGAACAAGGAAACCAAAATTTCAGATTTGCTGACTTTCTATATGGGCAAGAATACACCGGATCGTCAGAATTTCATCATCGATAATTTAAAGATCGAGAAGGATCTTGCGTTGGAGGACCCTAGAAAAGCAGAAGAGGCGGAAAGAGAGTCAGAAAGCGAAGCTGCTTAAATTTGCTCTAAAAGTGCAAAGTCCTAAAAAGTCTAACAATGTTTCAAATGATTATTTCCTGATTGGGAATATGATTTCGGTAAGTCTGGTCTTGGCGGCCACTTACATATACCAAAACTGGATTGAGTAAATGAGTGACGAAAATAAGTTAGCAGATGGGGCAGACGAAAGTCTGCACACTTCCGTGCCGGTGACAGGCATGTACAAGGATTGGTTTCTGGATTATGCATCCTATGTGATTCTGGAGCGGGCTGTTCCGGCTATCGAGGATGGCCTGAAACCGGTTCAGAGAAGGATTCTCCATGCCATGAAGGAGATGGATGATGGTCGATTCAACAAGGTCGCCAACATCATCGGCCAATCCATGCAATATCACCCGCATGGAGATCAGTCTATCGGAGATGCGATCGTCAATCTCGGCCAAAAGGAACTCCTGATCGAAACCCAGGGTAACTGGGGAGATGTTCGGACTGGGGACGGGGCTGCTGCTGCCCGATACATTGAAGCCCGATTATCCAAATTTGCCCTCGAGGTAGTTTTCAATCCACAAACTACAGAATGGCAACTTTCCTATGACGGAAGAAAACGCGAGCCAGTCACCCTTCCAGTTAAGTTTCCTTTGCTTTTGGCTCAGGGTGTAGAAGGTATTGCTGTAGGTTTATCCACTAAAATCCTTCCTCACAATTTCATCGAACTGATCGAAGCTTCCATCGAAATCCTGAAAGGAAATAAATCCAATGTCCTTCCTGACTTTATCACCGGTGGCTTGGCTGACTTTACCGAATACAATGAAGGTCATCGGGGTGGTAAAGTAAAGGTTCGTGCACGGATTGAAGAAGAGGATAGTAAGACTTTGGTAATCAAAGAGATTCCATACGGAACGACTACGGATTCTTTGATTGATTCGATTCTAAAAGCCAACGATAAAGGCAAGATCAAAATCAAGAAAGTCGTAGATAACACGGCCAAGGATGTCGAAATCCAAATCCAATTGGCACCGGGAGTTTCTCCTGATGTGACCATTGATGCGCTTTATGCTTTTACGGATTGTGAAATATCCATTTCTCCAAATGCGTGTGTAATTATCGAGGATAAACCGGTTTTTCTCACCGTAAACAAAATACTCGAATACAACACCAAACAAACCAAAGACCTCCTTCGCCGAGAATTAGAGATCCGAAAAGCGGAATTAATGGAGAAATTGCTTTTCTCCTCTCTTGAAAAAATATTCATTGAAAACCGCATCTATCGGGATATCGAGGAGTGTACTACTTGGGACGGAGTTCTGGAAGCAATCGATAAGGGCTTAGATCCATACAAACCAGATTTTTATAGAGAAATCACCCAGGAAGATCTAATCCGACTGACTGAAATAAAAATCAAGCGAATTTCGAAGTTTGATGCTTTCAAGGCTGATGAATTGATGAAGCGACTTCAGGAGGAACTGAAGGAAGTGAATCATAACCTAAAACACCTGACAGAATACTCGATCAAATACTACCAAAACCTATTGGACAAGTTTGGCAAAGGTCGGGAAAGAAAGACTGAAATCCGGGCTTTGGATACCATTGAGGCTACAGTAGTTGCTGCAAACAACGCCAAGCTTTATGTCAACAGAGTGGATGGATTTGTGGGATACGGCCTGAAGAAGGACGAATTCATTTGTGATTGTTCTGACCTGGACGATGTGATCGTGATCCGTAGAGACGGTAAGTTTATGGTCTCCAGGATTCAGGAAAAAGGCTTTATGGGTAAGGATATCCTTTACGTTGGGGTTTTTCGGAAAAATGATGACCGGATGACTTATAACCTGATCTATCTTGAAGGTTCCTCAGGAAGGTCGATGGTGAAACGATTCCAGGTAGGAGGGATTACCCGGGACAAAGAATACGATTTGACTAAGGGAACCAAAGGTACCAAGGTCATGTACCTGACCGCCAATCCAAACGGCGAAGCAGAAATCGTGACCGTTTACCTTACCCAAGGTGCCAAAGCACGAGTGAAAGTTTTTGATTTTGACTTTGCGGAGATTGAGATCAAAGGGAGAGGAGCTGGAGGAAATATCCTGACTAAATACCCTGTAAGAAAGATCCAGCTGAAAATGGAAGGGAAATCAACCCTGGGCGGTTTGAATATTTATTACGATGTGGTTGTGGGCCGATTGAATACGGACCAAAGAGGAAAACTTATTGGCAACTTCCTTGGAGATGATAAGATCTTGGTTTGCTATAAAAACGGGGATTACGAGCTCACCACTTTTGAGCTGACCAACCGATACGAACCCGGAGATGTGGTTTTGATCGAAAAGTTCGATCTCAAAAAAATCATTTCAGCCATTTACTTCGACGGAGGCACCAAGACTTTCTTTGTAAAGCGTTTTGCAATTGAGACTACGACTGTAAATAAGCGATTCAACTTTATCACAGACCACAAGCAATCCTATCTGAAAATTGTTTCGACTGCAAGTCAACCGCAAGTTTCAGTCACTTTGATCAAAGGAAAAGAGGAAGAAGTGATGGATTACGACCTGGATATGCTCATCGATGTCAAAGGCTGGAAGGCCATCGGAAATAAACTGAGCACCTATCCTGTCAAGGAGATTTCATTGATTCAATCCGAAAAAGTAACCGAAAGCGAAGCCGCTGATGAGACTTCTGAAGAGGTTGAAGCTGCTGAAGGAGATCAGGAATTAGAAATCGGAAGTACGATTGACCTGACCCCCAAAAAAGACGAAGACGAACAACTGGGGCTATTTTGATAGCCCCAATTTTTTACCATGAGTGAGGAAATGGAAGAAGTACACTTTGATCAAGGCTTGCTGGATTACCTGGGTCAATTCATCACAGATCATAAGAAATCTGTCATAGAGCGGGTTTTAGCCAAGCGTACCAGGTATTTCACAGTCGTTTTGGAGGATATTTTTAAACCTCACAATGCCAGTGCAGTGATTCGCACCTGCGATTGCTTTGGGCTTCAGGACATCCATGTGATCGAAAAGACCAATCAATACAAGGTGAATCCGTATGTCACCCGTGGAGCTTCACAATGGGTTGATTTACATAAATACTTTCGGGAGGACGGAAGTTCGGTTGTTTCCTGTTTTGATTCCCTGCGGGAAAAAGGCTACAAAATCTATGGTACCAGTCCTGACCCAAGTTCCATTTCAGTTTATGATTTGCAGCCTGATCAAAAGCTGGCTTTGGTTTTTGGAAATGAACATGAAGGGATCTCGGAGGAAGTCAAATCCAAATCCGATGGCTTGGTTCACATTCCGATGCTTGGATTTACCGACAGCTTTAACATTTCGGTCTCAGCTTCGATTTTTCTCTATGATTTAGTGAAAAAGGCAGAAAACTTGGGAATTGAAGATTTTCATCTTTCGGAAAATGAAAAAAATCAGCTTCGGATGAAATGGTACCGATCAGTAGTCAAAAATTCTGAGATCCATGAGAAGGTGTTTCGGAAAAACCAATCCAACAAAGTCTGATTACAGAGAAATCACTTTTACCATTTTCGATAAAAATGATGTCACCCCTTTGGGGTTACCCTACATAAGAAACACAATTGAAAGCTATAATCCTGTTATCCCATCGGGATTTAAAAGCCAGTATGGCTGGAATTATTTTTGGATCGATTGGCTAAGAATTCATTAAAACCTCGCAAGGGGTGATATACATTTTAAAAGCGATTACTGAGTTTGATTACTTCTTTTTAAACAACTCAGAAAAAGGCTTCTTTGGCCCGTTTTTGGAAGAATTTTTGGCTTTTTGACGTTGCTTCTGCTTTCGCTTCTGTTCTTTACTTTTCACCAGAACTGTTCTTGCAGAAATCCCAACCTGGCCTCTGTAATATTCCTCGCGACCTGCAAGATTGACATTTGGCTTGTAATCCAATGAAATCACAGCATTTGCCACCGTCAATTCAATTCCTGCGATCAAATCCACTCCAAACGTGGAATTGCCATAAGTATGGATGATTTCTTTGGTACCGGGGTTTTTGACAAAACTTTCCTCATTTCCAAAAGCAACTCCGCCGCCATAGTAATAATTAAAACGTTTGGAAATTATGGGACTGTGTCTTTTTCCCAATAATGAAAGGGTAGTGTTACGGCTAAAATCTGATTGCAATATGCCTTCCAAAGTCACCCGCTCAATCAATCGCTGTTGGAGAGTAAGCCCCACTGTTCTATTGAATTCTGAATTTCCAAACCTCAGGCCCAAAGCTGTACCATACCGCTGGGAAAATGCCTGATTTGGAAATTGAAAAATAAGTAAGAGAAGTAGTGAATAAAATGCCTTGGACATAAGTTGAGTAACGAGATGAGTCATTACTCAATTACCATTCCAATCCTCGCTTGAAAGAAATGAATCAGAATTCTTCGAAAACAAAAAATCCCTCAAGTGAGGGATTTTGTTGATTATGCTTCGTGTATAACGATTTTCTCGATTTTATCTCCAGCACGGATGGCATCGATCACGTCCAGGCCTTCGACTACTTTCCCAAAGCAGGTATGGTTTCTATCCAAGTGCGCAGTGTTGGTTCGGCTATGGCAGATAAAAAACTGTGAGCCACCGGTATTCCTTCCGGCATGTGCCATAGAAAGCACTCCCCGTTCGTGATATTGGTTTTCTCCGTCTAGTTCACATTTTATTTTGTAACCAGGTCCGCCGGTTCCGTTTCCTACGGGACAACCGCCCTGAATTACGAAATTGGGAATCACTCTATGGAAAGTAAGTCCATCGTAAAAACCTTTGTTTGAAAGATCCACAAAGTTTTGCACGGCAATGGGAGCATCTTTTTCATAGAACTCTACTTTCATGGTACCTTTTTCGGTAATAATTTCTGCTGTCTTCATCAATTTAAAATTTCAGGTTTATCCGACCATACGGCCAAAAGATTTAAGAATCGCAAAAATAAGAGTTGGACTCCGTACTTTGGCAATAAAAAAGAAAAGGAGAAAAAACTCTCTCTCCTTTTCTTAGCTTTTTACTTTAACGGAGCTCCTTTCAGAATTTCCTCATCTGCAAAATCCTTGAATTTCTCGAAGTTATTTATAAAAGCCTCTGCCAGATTATTTGCTGTTTTATCATAATCCTCCGGGTTTTCCCAAGTATTTCTGGGATTTAAAACTTCATAAGGGACATCAGGGCAAATTTCGGGTACCATAAATCCAAAAACCGGATCCTTTTTATATGGAGCAAATTCCAGCTTTCCATCCAGCGCTGCAGTGATCATCGCTCGGGTATAAGCAAGTTTCATTCTGGTACCTATACCATATGGTCCTCCAGTCCATCCCGTGTTGATCAACCAAACATTCACCTCATGTTTTTCTATCTTTTCACCGAATAATTTGGCGTATTCGGTGGGATGCAAGGGGAGGAATGCGGCTCCAAAACAGGCTGAGAAAGTTAATTTGGGCTCTGTGACACCCATTTCGGTACCAGCGACTTTGGCGGTATATCCGGAAATGAAATGATACATTGCCTGACTCTTATTCAACTTGGAAATCGGAGGAATAACCCCAAAAGCATCCGCAGTCAAAAAGAAAATGTTTTTCGGAATACCTGCTATTGAAGGATGAAGAGCGTTTGGAATGTAGTGGATTGGATAAGCTGTCCGGGTATTTTCGGTGACAGATTTATTGGAATAATCAATTTCACGGGTCCCTGGTTTGAATCGGGTATTTTCCACGATTGTTCCAAACTTAATCGCATCAAAGATCTCGGGTTCTTTTTCACGGCTAAGGTCAACCACTTTGGCGTAGCAGCCTCCTTCAAAATTAAAAACTGAATTTTCTGTCCAGCCATGCTCATCGTCACCGATTAGATGTCTGTTTGGATCTGCCGAAAGGGTGGTTTTTCCGGTACCGGAAAGCCCAAAGAAAATCGCGGTATCTCCATCATCCCCCATATTTGCAGAGCAATGCATGGAAAGAACGCCTTTCTCATGTGGCAAAATAAAATTCAGAATCGAAAAGATCCCCTTTTTGATTTCTCCGGCATAGGCTGTACCACCGATCAGAATCATTCTTCTGGAAATGTTCAGAATGGCAAAATTCGGATTTTTGGTCCCATCTATTTCCGGGTCAGCCTGAAAATCGGGTGCACAGATAACAGTAAAGTCTGACTTAAATGTTTTTAGTTCTTCTTTTCTTGGTCTGAGAAACATGTTGTAGCAAAACAGATTATGCCAAGCCAAGGTGTTGATCACTTTAAGCTTGAGCTGATAATCCGGATCTGCACCTGCATAGGCATATCTGACAAAAAGGTCTTTGTTAGCTAAATGATGTTTCATTTTAGCCAACAAACTGTCAAATTTTTCCTCGTCAAAAGGGATGTTGATGTCTCCCCACCACACTGCATTTTTTGTTTTTTCATCCAACACTATAAACCGATCTTGAGGAGATCTTCCGGTAAACTTACCGGTATCGGCCATCAGTGCCCCAGTGGAAGTCAAAAATGCTTCCTTACGGTTGAGTGAATGTTCGACTAATTCGGCTGGAGTGAGGTTTGTGAAAACTTTTCCTTGGGTATCCACATCAGGTATTGGATAAGAGGAAATTGAGGGGGTCAGAACTAGGTCCTGCATAAAGATTTGGGTTTACAAACTGAAAATTGTCTCCCCAAAATTAGTGAAGTAATTTTAATTCAAAACCAAAAAAACCTCAAAATTTCGCTTTTCAATCGATTACGAAGAAAAATCAGAAGATTATTTGACTTTAATCAGCTTTCTTAAAACCAACCCTAAACTTTATGGTTTTTACTTCATTTAAAAGAACGTTTTCTGTCTGCCAGACAGGTAAAACTTTGGAAACAAGACCCAAAAAAGTTTATCATTGCAAATCTGTTATCCATCTAAAAAATTGATTCTTGGAAAAACAACTTACTTCTGAATTTACCGGACCTACTGCTTTTGGACACCCAAAAGGACTAATGACTTTGTTTTTCACAGAAATGTGGGAACGATTCAGCTATTACGGGATGCGGGCTTTGCTGATCCTTTTTATGACCAAAGCTATAGTGGACGGAGGTCTGGGATTTGATGACAAAACTGCCGGAGCCGTTTATGGGCTTTATACCATGGGAGTTTACTTATTGGCCTTACCAGGTGGCTGGTTGGCTGACCGGCTTTTTGGTTTGAAAAAGTCAGTTTGGTATGGAGGGATAATTATCGCTTTGGGGCATTTTATGATGGCACTTCCCGGAGTAGAATCTTGGATTAACGGAACCTCGGGACCTAAAGACTCCCTGAGTACTTTGGATACGACTTCCTTCTTTTTGGGCTTGATTTTGATCGTGTTGGGAACAGGATTGCTCAAGCCAAATATCAGTTCTATTGTTGGCCAGCTTTATCCGGCAGGCAGCTCCAAAAGAGATGCTGGTTTTTCCATCTTCTATATGGGAATCAACCTTGGAGGTTTTATCGCACCTATCGCATGTAGTACAGTCGCAGAATACGACATGCATATGGGATTTGGTCTTGCAGGATTGGGAATGGTTTTCGGTCTGATTCAATACAAGCTTACCGGTGGAACCCTTGATGGTTACGGAGAGCCACCAGTCGCTACTTCAGCTCAGGAAATCACCGCTAAAAAGAAGCTCAGATCCATTACCTCAATTATAGGTTTGGTGGGTGCTGCCTTGATCGGCATTTTGTTTACCGGAGTGATTCCGATTGATGCCTCAGCAATTGCAAGTGCCTCAGGAACGGTGATCGCGATTGTTGCTTTTGGCTATTTGGGATATGTTATCCTTTTTGGTGGATTGGTAAAATCCGACAAAAACAAGGTTGGGGCGATTGCCATTCTGTTCGTTTTCTCAGCCATGTTTTGGTCTGGATTTGAGCAGGCAGGCTCTACATTAAACCTATTTGCAGAGCGCTTCACAGACCGGACCATTTTGGGGTGGGACATTCCTACCGGCTATTTCCAATCTATCAATTCCCTGTTTATTATCATTTTCGCCCCGTTTTTTGCGGCTTTGTGGATCTGGCTGGGGAGAATTCATCTGGAGCCTAGCTCTCCACTGAAATTCACCTTTGGGCTGCTCTTGCTAGGACTTGGGTTCTTTGTAATGTATTTCGCTACCAAAATCGCTGCTTCAGGTGATTTGGCTGCACCAAGCTGGCTGATCATTACCTACTTACTTCATACTTTCGGTGAGTTGAGTTTGTCTCCTGTGGGACTTTCTTTAGTAACCAAATTGGCCCCTCAAGGCTATGCAGGCCAAATGATGGGAATCTGGTTCCTCTCTGTGGCTTTGGGAAATCTATTTGCAGGAATCATCGCTGGCGAGGCGAGCGGAGGCACAGAGGAGGGCTTGGCCGCAATGCCTGATCAGTTTTTGATGATTGTCTATACTGTGATTGGATCTGCTGTTGCACTTTTGCTATTGACACCGATTCTCAGAAAAATGATGGGGAATGTCCATTAGCGGCATTTAATTACCGAGTTTAAAACCTGTCCTTTTGGACAGGTTTTTTCATTTAATTCCTAATCAGTCTTTGATTTATTTCCTGATTGACCGCACTCATCTGATTTTTTCCCTGGCTTATTCTTTTCAGGTTTCCGACCCTTGGATCGAAATGTAGTTTTGTTCATCAATCATTTACAAAAACTGTAAGCTATCATGAACAAAGAACTAATTTTCCTAAGGACTTTCGCCATCACTGGAGCTGTTGCATCTTCCTTAATGTTTTTCGGGTCTTTTAAGGCCAATAATTCTCAGAAATTTGAAACCATAGATGTACAGCGTATCAACATCGTAGAGAATGATGGCACCGTCAAAATGATTATCACAAATGCAGGACTTTTCCCGACAGGGGATGATAAAATCAATGGTCGGGTTACCAATAAATCCCGGAAAAAGAGGGCAGGAATGCTGTTTTTCAATGAAGATGGAATTGAAGCAGGTGGACTCATCTATGACGGAGAAAAGGCTGAAAACGGCCATTCCAGCGGTCTTTCCTTGACCTTTGACCAATATGACGGAGATCAGGTAATGCAATTATTGACTACCGACAGCAAAAAAGGGGACAAGAGAATGGTCAGCTCTAGCTTGGTTTTCAATGATCGTCCAGTCAATGAATCTCAACAAAAAACTGCCGAAATCATGGAAGAATTGGCTGTCTTAAGAAAATCAAACCCTGAAGAAGCCAAACTTAAATATCAGGAATATATTGACCAGGGATTGTTGGGAGGTGCACCGAGGGTCATGCTCGGAAAGTCAAGAAGCCAGAACAACGGGCTGTTTCTTTTTGACGACAAAGGAATGCCAAGGGCAATGTTTTACATCGACCAAGACAACAATCCTAAGCTGGAGGCTTTTGATGAGCAGGGAAATGTGACCCATACCTGGCCGGAAAAATAAACTAAAAAGCAGGAGGGAAGCCTCCTGTTTTCTTTTCTTTGCATTTATACCAGTTCCAGCATGAAGAGTCTTTTCAGGAAATTCAATATTACCCCGGCATTTCTTCTGTTCACCTTTTTGTTTGCCTATTTATCTTCCATCAAAAACAGGATTCGGGCAGGGCATCAGGTTGATGGATATTTGTTCACACCTGAATCTGCCTTGGTCTCCATCCCAGAAGTCATCTTGATTGTTTTACTCGTAGGAAGTATATTCTTAAACTATACAAACAAGAGAAAAAATGAATTGAGCATTCTGAAAATAGCTTTCCTCTTTTTGCTCGCACTAGGCACTTTTATGCTGGCTATGAACACCTTTGCTATTGCAATTTCTTTGGCATTTGATACCGTGGACCGTAACTTCTCAGCCAACCAAATTTTAAACAGTAATCTTGAGCATTTGGTGGACTTTTGCATTTATGGTGGATTTTACCTTGCTTTTTTTCTTTTCCAAAGGGATAAAAAACACCGTGAGAAAATCGAAAATTTCAATCAATCTCTGGCTGCAACTCAAATCCAACAACTCAGACAGCAACTGGATCCTCATTTTTTGTTTAACAATCTCAATATTCTGGACCAGTTGATTCGTGAGAATCCCGAAAAAGCTTCTTCATTTTTGCTCGATTTCTCCGATTTATTTCGGTATCTGCTTGAAAATGGACAAAAGCAGTTGGTTTCGGTGAGTGATGAACTTGAATTTGCTTTAAAATATTTCGCGCTGATCAAGCATAAATACGGGGATGCTTATCAGCTGGATTTCAACCTTCCCGAGCGGGTTTCGGGTGATATTCCGGCTCTTTCTCTCCAACTCCTCATCGAAAATGCTGTTCAGCACAACCTTGGAACTGAGACCGATCCCGTGATAATCAGTATCAGCTTAATAAATGGGATTCAGGTGAAAAATACACTTAAGCCTAAAGTCTTTAAAAAGAAAACAGGAGGAAGATCATTGCAAAACCTCAAGATTCAGTTTGAAATGCTGGGTAAAAAGAACCTGAACATCCGACAATCTGAAGACTGTTTTGAAATTACGCTACCAATCCTAAACGAATCTATTGCTTGAAAAAAGTTGTCATAATTGAGGATGAAATTCCATCCAGAAAAAAAGTAAAAGAATTCATCCAACGGCTTGGGCAAGAGGTGGAAATCGTAGCTGAATTGGCCTCTGTAGAAGAAGCTATTGGCTTTCTTCAAAAGTCTGATTCAATAGACTTGATAATTTCAGATATCCAATTGTTGGATGGTGTTTGCTTTGAAATTTTTGATCAGATCGAGGTGAATAGCCCTGTGATTTTCACGACGGCTTATGATAAGTATTGGATGGAAGCATTTGAGGCTAACGGGATTGATTATCTGCTAAAACCTTTTGGTTTTGACCGTTTCTTGAAATCATGGGAGAAATTTATTCGATTGAGTCGTACTGAATCAGATTCAAAAACCGACTTATTGGATCGGATCCGGAGCATGGTGGGAAGCCAAACAATATCTTCAAGGACACCAAAAACCAGGATTATGGTCTATTCAAACGCAGGAATGTATTTTTTGGAAATTTCGGAAATCCCCTTTTTTCTTGCAGAAAATGGGGTGGTTAAAGCAACAGATTCAAGGGGAAAAAGCCATTTGCTCCGTCAATCAACCTTAAAAGAAATTGAAGACATCGTTGATCCCAATTGCTTTTTCCGGATTAACAGGTCATATCTGATCAATAAATCCTTTGTGGAAAAACTCGAGCGATACTCTAAAAACACGGTGTCAATAGTTCTAAAGAATTCAAAAGAAAGTTTTATTACGAGCCAAAGTTCTACCTCTGGTTTTTTGGATTGGCTGGAAAAATGAAAAACCACAATTAAGTTTCAATCACTGATAAAACCAACAAAAAAGCCACCTGATCAAACAGGTGGCTTTGGTTATTCTGGTCTATTTATAAGAGAGTTATTGAATTGGAAGATCGTTTCCAGTAATTCCATTGGGATTGATGAGCGGAATATTTGAACCCCATTTGGCATTGATCGCATTGATAAATTCATTGGCGATAAATCCGTGGGCTCGACCATTTGGATGAACACCATCGACTGAAAAACCTCCATTTGGCGGAACAATACTTGCAGTTAACGCCGCTCCTCCATAATTGACACCACCTTGAAGCACACGGCTCAAAAAGGCATTGATATCAACCAAGACCAATCGTTGTGTGTTAGCAGTGACGGCAGATGCAATCACACCGTTGAATGTGGTGATTTTTGTCTGGATTTCAGTTTGCTCGGCAGGAGTGAGAACATAGGCATCTTCTACCGGGAAACTCACACCTCTGACAGCCTGAGGATTTCCTCCTACTGGTTGGCCCAAAACCTGAGACAAAGTCAGAGTAGCCTTGTCGGTGGATTTACTTTGTCTGATCGATGGTAAACCAAACTGAGTCAAATCGGTCAGACTTTCGTCAGCCATCAAAAATCCATTTTGTCCTGCTACAAAATTCACTGTCCTCAAATCCCGTTCGGCCTGAGTGATCAAACCCATTCCCTGTAATTGAGCCAAGCCTCCATTGTAAGCTGCAAAACCTTGGTTTACAGCAGTCGCAGTTGCTGCATTTAAAGGAAGAGCATTCCAAGGAACCAGGTTAAAGTATGGCAAGACATTGAGGTTTGGAATATTGGCCACTGCTCCTTTGGCTTGTGGATTTGCTTGAAGCATGGCTCCTATTGCCAAGCCAAACCTTTGACTAAAATCCGAATCCGAAGTCAGGATAACAGGATTGGATGCACCACTGATCGCATATCCCAATACATCGCTGCTTCCTAACCAGAATGAGAAGAAAGTTCCACTGGTTCCTAGAGCTGTTGCAGCATCACCGATAGGAGTGGATGTTCCCGGATTTGAAGCAAATCTTGCATAATATGGATTGAACGCGGGATTTTGAGGGACATTTGGACCACCAGTCTGGGGAATCAAAGATAAGCCCAAGGTCATATTTGGCACTGAAAAATTATTCAGCTCAGCTTTGTTACCTGCATACGCTGTAGGCAAATCTCCTGGTCCAATAGGTGCGGGAGCAGTCGAGCCATTTGCAGTTTTGAGAATTAATCTTCCAAGGACTGTATTGTTTGGTCCCATGCCAAAATAGCCATTTACCGAATTGATTAAAGGCTGATTAAATGTGCCTCCATTGATCAGTTTCATTTGCTCTGATAAATGAACTGCAAATGAATTGCCTTGCCCTCTGTTGTAAAGTGCTCCGTCCATAAAACCAGCTGCAATTCCATCTCCGATGACTACCATCTTGGTGAAATCAGCTTCGCCTGGTGTCGGTTCTTGAATTTCATCCACCGGGAAATCATAGGTACAGGATGCGGCAATCCCAAGAACAGGAATGAATATATACTTTAGAATATTTTTCATGTGTGAATTAATTTAGCAATTCATCAAAAGTGATTGAGATATAATAAATCGCTCCAATAGTCGGTCCTCCAAAATTCAGAATGTACCTGTTGTTAAAGATGTTAGAGCCACCCAGTTTGAGAATTGACTTGATTGAGCTGACTTTGTAGCTTAACTGTGCATCGATATTGGAAACCGCTGGCACATCTCCTCTGGCAAAGGAGGACTCCCACCTGAATTCAGACTGATATCTCCAGGCTACATTAAAGCCCATATTTTTGGTAAGTCTTCTGTTACCAAATATGATATTTCCTTTATGCTCTGGAGTGTTGAAATCATTCAAGAATCCCTCCGAAGGAGATGAAATGAGTTTGTTGAAGTTGTAATTTCCTGATAAGGTGTAACTCTTCACCAAGTTGAATGTAATGCCAAATGCTGCACCATGTGCTTTCACAGATCCTCCGGTAAAATTGGTGTAGGTCTGGAAAGTATTTTCGCTCCCAGGAGTCGTGATCGGAGTCAAAAGAGTAGGGGCATTGACCGCGTTTATTGCCAATTGATCCCCGTTTGCCGGATTTGGATATACTGGTCCCGGAGCTTTTCTGACTGCATTTTGGGTAATGAAATTGTTATAAGTGTTGTAGTAATAAGCAAAGTCAATCATTATTTTGCTGTTGTTCAACAAGCTCTTATACCCAATTTCAATTGACTTAACTTGCTCAGGTCCTAATTCCGGAAAGTCTTCAGATGTAGCCGGTTGAAGCAATGAGGTAGCTTCCGGAGAAACCGGGCTGGTACCGGATCCGACTTTTGCCACATATTGTTCCACAGAAGCCATAGTAAAGGCATTGGTGAAAATGTCATATTTCTCTCTGTAATACGGCAGTCCACCGATCAGTCTTGCAGATACCACATTTAGGTCAATATGCTGGCCCTGAGTGGTAGGCATTCGAAAACCTGTCTGGTATGAAAGTCTGATATTGTGGTTGTTTTGTGTCAAAACCCCAGAAATTCTTGGACTTATCTGACCGTCAAAATTTTCATTTTTGTCATATCTCAAGCTTCCGGAAATTTTCAGTTTGTCATTCCAAACTTTTTTGGCGGCCTGAACAAAAGCACCAAATTCAGAGATAGTAATATCATTACCCTCCACATCGGCAAATATGGTTCCGTTGGACCTTAGCTCATAAACTCTGTATTGTCCACCAACCTGAAGATCCATGAAATCAAGTTCTTCCCTGAAATCATATTGGCCTTCGGCCATATACATTCTTGATTTGTCATTAAACAGCGAACCTTCGGGTATAAACTTCCCTCTAACTTCCTTGGCAGCATTTTCAAATTCCGGAGAACCAGGTTCATAGCGACCCTGCTCAGCTATTCCTCTAGCCGCATTATGTGCTCCTGCTTGTTGATCCGTAGTTCCTGGAGTTCCGGGTGCAACTCCCTGCTGGGCTAAGGCACCCATGTAACCAAGTGCATATTGTACAAACCAAGTTGAATTATCTTTCCACATTGAATTGATATTGACACCGGTCAAATCTGCAATGTAGGATTCGCCTGAGTTTTCTCTTGTGGTGTAGCCCCTGAGGAAATAATTGGAGCCTCTCAATTCCAACTTGTGTTGGGTGATTTCGAAGTTTTTAAGCGAGTATCGCTGAGCACCGGTGTAAACTGAAGTTCCTGCTCCATAATTTAGGGTATAAGAAAGCTCAGATCGGTCACTGATTCTGTAATGTAGTGCACTGTTCACTTTATAATTTTTGGCGCCGTAATCCACCAAAAATCTTTCATCATAGCCGGTACGGGAAACAATTTGATCAGGAATGCTGGTCAGATATCCACCTAATCCCATTGAATTAGCTATTTGTTGGACTGCACCTACATTTCGCAGCAAACCGATATTGTTAGAAACCTCATCTCCGAAGACATGGACTTTGTTTGCTCCCGGATTAAAGGGCAAATCCCCCTGGCTGGCAAATGCCAAATCCGTTTGGTCCGTTCCATACCAGTCCTTGGCTTTCATGAATGAACCATTGATTTTGAATGCAATCTTATTATTGAAAGCTTTTGCATACCGGAGTGAACCTTCATACATCGGCTGGACACTCGTAGGTTCGCCCGCAGTTCCATTAAAATGGTTGAAGCCCTGTTTGTAAAAAGCGCTTAATCCTTGGTATTCAAATGGACTTTTACTGTTTACCAGGAGGATTCCGTTAAAAGCATTTGGGCCATAAAGAGCCGAAGCAGATCCAGGTATAAATTCCACACTTTCCACATCGAGTTCAGATGGACCATTTAAATTCCCAATTGGGAAATTCAATGCAGGAGCTTGGGTATCCATACCATCAGTGAGCTGAACGAACCTGGTATTTCCTGTAGAATTAAATCCTCTCGCATTTACAATTTGGAAATTGATCGAAGAGGAGGTGACATCAACACCTTTCAAATTGGCAATTGCCTTATAATAGGTGTCGGATGGAGTATCCCTGATGGCCAGAATATCCATTTTTTCAATCGAAACCGGTGATTGCAAAATACTTTCCTCAACACGCGATGCAGAGACTACTACTTCCTGACCGAGCATAGTTTGCTCACTCAATTCCACTTCTAAATTGGAAGTATTAGTATTTGTAATCTCTATTTCTACGGGAGTATATCCTACCATGGTAAATACCAAAGTAAGAGGAGGTTGCTGTGCTACGTTGAGTGTAAAATTACCTTCCAGGTCTGTAATCGTACCGATTACTTTTCCTTTCACAATAATATTAACCCCAACCAAAGTCTCTTTCGTGTCCGCATCGGTCACGATACCAGAGATGGTGGTCTGGGCAAAAGCTGCACTGGTTCCTAAGGAAACCAGCAGTGCGAGTGTAAACACTGCACCCCAGATTTTTTTTGTAAAATTTCTCATAGGCTATTTTGTGTTATTATTTTGGGGAATGGGCAAAGAGGTGATTTGTCATTCAATTGTTCGAAATTTATGGTAAAAACCGAATTAACAATCTTTAGTATTTAAAAAAAATTAACAATTTCTCACTTGAAAAATTGCTTAAAAATGGAAACTGAGGCCGATTCTACTTAGAATCAAAAATTTTTGGGATATAATTTTAGAAATACTTAACCTACTCGTTCATTTTATTAAAAATTCCAAAAAATGATTTTTTATTTACCCAATTGCCCTAAAACGAAAAATGCCTGACAATTATCAGGCATTTTTCGTTTTCCAAATTCCGGTCAAGAATTCCTTTTGTTTTCTTCATTCACATGCTTGACCAATCTGTCACACAATTCCTTCATTTCCTCTGCGATGTATTCATCTCCGGTACTGTTCAAAATCGTCTGGGCCATTCCCCCAAGGATATCGATGTAAAATCTTTTCATTTCAACCACTGACATTTCTTCAGTCCAAAGGTCTATCCGGAGAGTTGCATGATTTAGGTTGTCCCAAACATTTACGCTGATACTTTTGGTAGACTCCATTCCCAGCGACTCCTTGTCTGAGGCATCCCATTGGATATTCTTTGGAAGATTATTTTCATCCAGTTCGATCTGGAATTTAATGTCTGATTTTTTCATGTTATAAAATTTATCGGGAAACCAGCTTTTTACTGTTCAAGTTCCCGGTTTTGGATTAAACGAAAGTCATTTCAGGAATTTCGCCTTCAATGATCAGTTTGCCTGCTGTTTTTGATTTGATTTCTTCTACTGAAACACCTGGGGCCCTTTCCTTGAGGATGAATCCACCGCCTGGGGCGATTTCAAGAACTGCTAAATCAGATACTATCTTTTTCACACACCGGATTCCTGTGATAGGAAGGGTGCATTCGGGCAAAAGCTTGGATTGACCCTCCTTAGAGCAATGCTGCATAGCCACTATAATATTATCTGCAGATGCGACCAGGTCCATTGCACCACCCATTCCCTTGACCATTTTGCCCGGAATTTTCCAATTGGCGATATCGCCGTTTTCAGAGACTTCCATTGCTCCCAAAATCGTTAGATGAACATGACCACCTCGGATCATGGCAAAGGATTCCGCAGAATTGAAAAGCGCAGATCCCGGCAACATGGTGATTGTTTGCTTTCCAGCGTTAATTAAATCCGGGTCAACATTGTCCTCACCGGGAAACGGTCCGATGCCCAAAAGGCCATTTTCGGATTGGAGAACAACATTCAGGTCCTTGGGAATGTAATTGGCAACCAAAGTAGGAATGCCTATCCCAAGATTGATATACTGCCCGGTTTTCACTTCTTTGGCGATTCTCTGGGCGATTTGTTCTTTGGTCAGCATGGGTTATTTGGTTACAGTACGGTGCTCAATTCTTTTCTCATAATTCTCTCCCTGGAAAATCCGCTGTACAAAGATTCCCGGCGTATGAACCTGATTTGGATCTAGTTCGCCCTCCTGCACCAATTCCTCTACTTCCGCAATGCAGATTTTTCCTGCAGTTGCCATGATTGGGTTAAAATTTCTTGCCGTGCCACGGAAAATCAAGTTTCCTGCAGTATCACCTTTCCAGGCTTTCACGATGGAGAAATCAGCTCTTAGCCATTGCTCCATCAGGTAAAGTTTGCCGTCAAATTCACGGACTTCTTTTCCTTCAGCCACTTCTGTACCTACACCAGCCGGGGTGAAAAATGCTGGAATTCCAGCACCTCCGGCTCGGACTCGCTCAGCGAGAGTTCCCTGTGGGATCAGATCCACTTCGAGTTCGCCACTGAGTAATTGTCTTTCAAATTCTGCATTTTCTCCCACATAGCTGGAAATCATCTTTTTGACCATTCGCTTTTGCAGCAACAGTCCGATTCCAAAATCATCAACTCCGGCATTATTGGAGACAATGATGAGCCCGGAGATGTCTTTTTCCAACAGGGCTTTGATGCAGTTTTCAGGAATTCCGCACAGTCCGAATCCGCCCATCATCAGCATGCAATTGCTGGGAATATCGGCC
>DATIAI010000133.1:0-8826 GCA_035458065.1 Algoriphagus sp.
TGGGAGAGAACATCGAAGGAAAAAGAGAAGACAATAGCGGTGGTTATAAAGTTGGAATGGAATACCGTTTTTATCTTCAAAAAGAAAATAAATTTTCAGCACCCCGAGGGGTCTATATAGGCCCTTATCTCTCAGTTCTGGGGTTCAACTCAGAGCGTGATATTGTTTATACCGGGAGTGAGGAGCCGGAAGAAGCGAAGTTTGATTCGAAGTTTCATCTCTTTAGTTTGGGTGCAGAACTTGGCTACCAATTTGTTTTCAATGACCGATGGTCGTTGGATTTGGTTTTGGTTGGTCCCTCATATACCAGATATAATGCGCGGATGAATTTGACAGGGGACTTCCAGTTTAATCCCGAGGATGTCCAAAATGAAATTCTCCAAGCTTTAATCAATAAGTTTCCGGGATTGGAGGATTTACTCAATGACAAAGAGCTGGATTCTTCAGGTAATGTTGATACTTGGGGTATTGGATATAGATATCAGTTTTTGGTCGGATATAGGTTTGGTAAAAAATTCAAAAAGAATTGAAACTGTGAAATGACCAAAAAACAATCATTCTTTTTTACTTGAATTGTCAATGTTGAATCGTTTGAAAATCAATAATTAAAGATTGTTTATCTAAATGATAGATTAACCCGTTTTTTGATTAGTCATTTGGATATGGGATATAGACAAATCTGGTAAAAGCACCATCCATGACAAATAAACAACAGAACTCATCGGGGTCTTTATAAGCATTTTTGAAGTCTTCCATTGCCTCCTCGGCCACCAATTTTCTTTGGATAAATTCGTCTAAATAGGTAATGAAATAGTTCCAATCGAGTCCTTTTTCTGCCTTTCCGATAAAGATTTTTCCTATAGGCTGCATCTCTTTTGAGATCGGAAAGATGGGAAAATCAGAAAATCCTCTGGAGCGGATTTGGTAAGAAGCTTCCTTGAGTACATCCGAAATTTTAACAAAATCGCTGGTAATTGTCCCAAGATATTTTCCGTTCAGTTCCGGATCATTAAAGTCTGATATCATTTTTTCAGTGTTAAGAGAACCACATTTTCGACATGATAAGTCTGAGGAAACATGTCCACCGGCTGGACTTTTTCCACCTGATATTTTTCTCCCAAAAGGGCTAAATCACGTGCTTGAGTTGCAGGATTACAGGAGACATAAACGATCTTCGGAGCTTCCAATCGAAGGAGCATTTGGACGACTTTTTCATCCATACCTGCTCGGGGAGGATCGGTGATGATGACGTCCGGGGTAGCATGACTGGAAACAAACTCATCAGTCAAAATATCCTTCATGTCCCCTGCATAGAAGAGGGTATTTTCAATTCCGTTGAGTTGGGAATTCAATTTTGCATCTTCAATAGCTGCTGCCACATATTCCACGCCAATGACTTGCTTGGCCTTTTTCGCCACAAAATTTGCAATCGTTCCGGTACCGGTGTAGAGGTCATAGACCACTTCGTCGCCTTGCAAGTCGGCAAATTCTCTAGCTACTTTGTAAAGTTCGTATGCCTGATCGGAGTTGGTTTGGTAAAACGATTTTGGTCCGACACGAAATTTGAGCCCTTCCATTTCTTCCTCGATATAAGGCAATCCTGCAAAAGTCACCAGTTCCAAGTCGTGGAATGTTTCATTCCCTTTGGTATTGATAACATAGAGGAGCGAAGTGATTTCCGGGAATTTTCTTTCTAAGAATTCCATTACCACTTGGATTGACTCAGGGTCATTTTCACCGAATTGGACAATCACCATCGTCTGGCCGGCACTGGTGCTGCGAATGATCAGGTTTCGGAGCAGGCCTTTTTGATTTCGGATATCGTAAAAGCTGAATTGATTTTCCCTTGCAAAACCTCGAAGGTCGTTTCTGACTGCATTGGTAATTCCCCCCTGAAGGTAGCAATGGTCGATATCAATGATCTTGTCAAACATCTTTGGAATATGAAATCCCAAAGCATTACGCTCAAATTCAGCACCTGAGTTGATTTCTTCGCGGGTAAGCCATCGTGAATTGGAAAAAGTAAAATCCAGTTTATTGCGATAGTATTGAGTTTGGGCAGAGCCGAGGATGGGCATCACTTCAGAAATGGGAACTTTGGCAATTCTCTGAAATTGATCTACCACCTGTTGACGTTTATAATCTTTTTGGAGGTCATAGTGGATATGTTGCCACTTGCACCCACCACAGGTCCCGAAATGCTGACAAAACGGCTTAATCCGATCTTTGGAATATTCGTGGAAATGAACAACCTCGCCCTCCATAAATGAGCTTTTTCCCTTCGTGATTCGTACATCGACTACATCTCCGGGAGCCACATTAGACATAAAAACAACCTTTCCTTCATGATGGCCTACACATTTTCCTTCGGATGCGATTCGCTCTACCAGCAGGTTGGTGATGACCTTGTTTTTCATTTTTCGCGACATGGCCGCAAAATTAGGGAAAAAAGAGAAGATGACCTTTGAGGTTTTGAAATCACTACGTTTCTCAAAGGATTGAAAACCTAATTTCTCGGTCAATGAACATTCAATTTCATATCTTTACGATCGAAAATTGACCCATGAAGTTTAAAGACAAAGTCGTGATAGTTACTGGTGCTACCTCTGGGATAGGGGAAGCTTGCGCGAATATTTTTGGAAGGCAAGGTGCTAAAATCGTAATAACAGGACGGGATGAAAAAAAGCTTGAACTAAGTTCAAATCGTCTACAGGACCAAGGAATTGATGTTTTGGCTATCCTGGCGGATGCTTCTTCTGAGGCAGATAATCAACGAATCGCGGAGCGAACGCTCTCTCATTTCGGTCGGATTGATATTTTGATCAATAATGCAGGCATATCCATGCGAGCACTATTTCAGGACCTGGACTTAGCGGTGTTCCGCAAAGTGATGGAAACCAACTTTTGGGGAACAGTATACGCTACCAAATTTTGTTTGCCTTCAATTTTGAAATCCAAAGGATCTATCATTGGTATATCGTCGATCAATGGCTACCGTGGCACTCCAGCCCGAACAGCTTACACCGCAAGCAAATACGCAATGAACGGTTTTTTTGAATCCCTGCGCACTGAGGTGATGAATCAGGGAGTGCATGTGATGGTCGCCGCACCGGGATTTACAGCTTCAAATATCAGAAACAATGCCCTTACCGCTCATGGGCAGTTGCAGGGTGCATCTCCAAGGGATGAGGGAAAAATGATGACGGCTGAAGAAGTGGCTAAAGAAATTTTGAATGCAACGCTAAAGCGAAAAAGAGATCTGGTGCTCACAACACAAGGAAAATTGGCGGTATTTTTTAACAAATGGGCTCCCAAATTTATGGATGGCTTGGTGTACCGAGAAATGGCCAGAGAAAAGGATTCGCCTTTAAAGTAAATGGCTGAAAGCATCTTTCAAACCTACCTCCACCGCCTGACTGACCTGTCTTCAAAAAATAGGTTGCTCTATTTATCGAAGTTGGAAGGGGAGGGGATGATGGACGTCCGGGAATTTGACTTTTTAAATGGCGAGCCTGCTTTTGAAATTCTCAGAAAAATTCTGGTAGGAAGAAACCAAGTTTCTCTGATTCCAGAAGTGGATCCCAGAATTAGCCAGACCAACCAACTTTCAAAAAAGCTCTCAAGAATTGCTTTTCAGGACCAGTTGTCCCAAGAGGAAACCGGGGTGCAGAGTCTTTATCTTGCTTGGCCTTTTGTTGAAGGAAAGCTGATTAACGGTCAGATTTTGCGGGCACCAATCCTGCTTAAGCCGATCGATCTAGAGCGAAAAAAGGGTGATTGGACGGTCAAATCTGATAATTACTGGCAATGGAATCCTGCATTTTTATTGGCTTATCGACATGCATATGGGAAAGAATTCGACTTGGATCTGCTCGATACTGCCCTGCAGGAATTCCCTGAAGATCCGACCGAATTCCGGACCCAGCTAACCAGAGTTCTTTCCGAAAATTTTGCTATTCAACTGAGTTCGGCACTTTTCGAGGATCAAATCACCGCTTTTCCCATTTCCCAAATCAGCCTTGATCAAAGTCGTTTTGAGGAAGGAAAGCTGGCCCTGAAAACTTACGCAGTTCTGGGTCAATTTGCCCAAAAGGGTAGCTTCCTTTTCCGGGAATATGAAGAACTGATTTCGAAACATGGAGAAGTATCTCTGGAGGATCTGTTTTTGCAGCATTTTCAAACAGATGAAAAACTCCCCATCCCAAGGGAAGAGCAATTGTTTCCGGTTTTCCCGCTGGATGCTTCCCAAGAAAGTGTTTTGTTAAAAGTCCGTCAGGGAAAAAGTCTTGTAGTGGAAGGACCTCCAGGCACAGGAAAGTCCCAATTGATTGCCAATTTGGTTTCTGATTATATCGCAAGAGGTAAAAAGGTATTGGTAGTTTCCCATAAACGTGCTGCTTTGGACGTCGTATTTGAGCGGATGGAGAAAGCTGGATTTGGAGATTTTCTGGCACTGGTGCATGATTTCAGAGCGGATCAACGCTTACTTTTCGAAAAACTAAAACTTCAGATTGATTCGATAGAAACCTATCAGGAGCAAAATCGGGGTATCGATTCCATTCAATTGGAGCGGGAGATTTCCCGGCTTTCCAGGACCATCAGTACCCTTTCTGAGAAATTGGAAGAACTCAGAAAAGAACTTTACAGAGTGAACACGGTGGGTATTCCGATCAAAGCCATGTATTTGAATGCCCAAATCGGAAGTCCTTCCCTAATTGCTTCAACTCAATTGCCCAAATTAGACTTTGACCTTTCACTTGGATTTGAAAAGAGCTTTAGGGTTTTTCATGCTTATAACCAAAAGTTCAAAAATAGTTTCTGGGAAAACCGGGTGCCATTTGGTGATTTTCAACCGGAAAATTTTGGCCTCATTCAACAAAGTCTGAGAGAAATCAAAGAATTCCGTAACAGGATTCCATCTCTTGCTGATCTTCCAAAGTGGCTGGAAATGTCTTCATCTCTTTTGGTTTCAGGCAACTTGTCGAGCACACTTCTCTTGCTTAAGGAATCTTTAAGCCAACTTCCCAATCCTGAAAGAGACCTTTCCCTAACATTCCAACCCAAGGAAATTAAAAAATTGAACAGGATTCAGACTTGGCTTGGACTTGCACTCCATGAAGTGTCGGCGTTTAATCTGAGGCTCGTTGAGGATTTGTCATTGCTCAAAAATCTCATTTCTGAGCTCGACATTCTTCTTCCAAAATCTCAGTCTTTTTTTGGGAAAATCTCTGCTTCATGGAGCAAAAGCAAATTTCCGCTCAGTTTCCAAGCTTTGGCTGATAATGGGCTAAAACTCGATTTTGAATCTTTGTCAAAACTTGAGCGAGAAGCTAAAACGCGAATCCGATTGCAGGAAGAATTTTTGGACCTGCCGGAGGTCGAGGGTTTTTCTTTTAGTCAATTTTCTTCTGAGTCCCTCATCCTTCAATTGGAACAGGTTAACCGGATTTTGTATTGGATTGGTGATTGGAGCGCCTGCGGGGAGCTTCATGGAGTGGTGGATTGGCCAAAGTTGGATTTCAACTCCTTTGAGGCCCGTTTTGAAGAAGTCATCTTTTGGGCAACCGATTTTGCGAGGTCTTCCCAAAGCTGGAAGCTTTGGCTCAGTCAAGGACAAATACTTGACATTCTCCAAGGAGAGGGTCTTCAGCATTATCCGGAAAATGAATTGAACTTAAATCAGACTTTTTCTGAACTGGTTGCTTTTGATCAATTTCTTCAGCAATGGGGAACTGAGAATTTGGAATTGGCGAAAGAATTGGAAACCCAATTTCCAGATCATGATCTCGATTCAAAAATTGCTGCTTTCCGGAATGGTTGGTATTTGGCTTGGATCGGTGAATTAGAGCGGAGGAATCCGGTTTTGGCCGAAGCTGGAAGTTTGAAGTTGAGCCAGGAAATGAGCGAACTCAAAACTGCAATTTTGGAAAAGCGAAAGATTTCTCGTCACATGGCTTTGCTTCGGCTTCGGGAACAGGTAAGTATGCATTTGGAAGTTAACCGCCTGGGTAATCGGATTACTTATCGGGATCTGCACCATCAAGTCAGCAAAAAGCGCTTGCGTTGGTCTGTTCGAAAGCTTATGGAAGAAATGGGGTCTGAAGTTTTTCGATTGCTACCCTGTTGGCTTGCAAGTCCTGAATCGGTTTCTGCCTTGTTTCCTTTGAAGCAGGAGTTTGATCTGGTGATTTTTGACGAAGCTTCCCAATGTCAGGTGGAGCGCGGACTTCCTGCCATGCTTCGGGGTAAGCAGGTGGTTGTCGCAGGGGATTCCAAGCAATTGAAGCCATCGGATTTTTACCAAGTCAAATGGGAGACGGATGAGGAGGGAATGGAATACGAGGCGGAGTCACTCTTGGAACTCACAAGTCATTTCTTTGAAAAGCAGAAGCTTAATGGACATTATCGCTCAGCGGATCCAGCTTTGATACATTTTTCCAATTCCCATTTTTACAAGAATCAATTGGAGACGCTACCTGATTACCAAACTGTCCTGGCTGGCAAAACTCCCTTTTCCTGGGAAAAAACAGAAGGAATCTGGGAAAACCAGATGAATATAACCGAAGCTGAGGCAGTGGTTGAAAAGGTGAAAGCCATTCAGAAATATTCGGCTAAGGATTCGATTGGAATAGTGACAGGAAATTATTTCCAGATGGAACTGATCCGCGAAAGGCTTTGGAAAGCCGGCTTTCAGGGTGGAGAAATAAAGGTCCGGAATATCGAAAATGTTCAGGGAGATGAGTTTGATCAGGTAATCTTATCTCTAGGGTATGCACCCAATCGGGAAGGAAAGCTGATTACCAACTTTGGTCTTTTGGGAAAATCAGGAGCGGAAAATCGGCTGAACGTTGCCATTACCCGGGCAAGAAAAATGATGCATGTAATCAGTAGTATCGAACCGGAGGATTTTCGTCCAGGCCAGATACAAAATCCAGGTTTGGCTTTGCTTCGGGAGTTTTTGGGTTTTGTGAAACTTCAAAGTATGCATCGTGATATTCCATCACCGGAGGTCCAAGCCAAAGGGTATGAGCTGGACTGGAGTTTGAAAAACCGGCTTTTGGCAGCGGATTCATCCTATTCCAAGGAGATTCCGTCATCTGTGATGGATTTGGTGAAAAGGGAGTTGTCGGGAAATGAGGTTGCAATTTTGACTGATGATCAGCGATTTTTTAATGCTTTATCGGCAAAGGCAGCTTTGGCTTATCATCCGATTTTGCTGGAGGAAAAAGGCTGGAAATGGGAATGGAAGTGGAGTAGGTTTTGGAAGGAAGAAGTTTAAAATTGGAATTCTTATAAGTTGGCAGTGGCGATTGTAGGAGGGAATCAGAGACTTTAGTTTTTAGCCACAAGTATCTAGAAAGTCTATTTTTTTCTGAGAATGCTTTTTATATGATAAATCATTCGCTAATAGGTTTATTTTAATTAATGAATGAAATTTCATTCATTAATAACATTTATTTTTGAAAATCATTAGATTATGTTTTGTCGCCTAATCTTGTATCTAGTCTCTTGTTTCTTTTTTCTGAATTACCCGCTTTTCCTGTTTAAAAAAAGAATTTATAGATTGATTTATCATTCATTAAATAGTATATTTGAACATAATGAATGATTTTTAAGTCATGAATATTGCTCAGTTATCAGATATGGCTATTCTTCAGATGATAGGGGACTTCATCAAAAAGAAGCGGATAGCACTCAATAAGACTCAGGATATGATGGCACAAGAGGCTGGGATAAGTCGCTCCACTCTGAGTCTCTTAGAGCGAGGGGAAAAGGTCAACCTGACTACCTTGATTCAGGCACTTCGAGCCTTGGATGAGTTGCAGCTCTTGGAGGCTTTTGAATCGAGGCAGCAGATCAGTCCGCTGGAATACATTAAGCTTCAAAAGAAATATGAGCGGCAGCGAGTCCGTCATTCAGATATGGCCGCCGACAATCCCCCTTCTGAATGGTAGTAGCTGCTGAAATATGGCTTTGGGGAAGATTGGCGGGGGCGGTACTTTGGGATGAAAAAGAGCAATTGGCCAGTTTTGAATATGATTTGAGCTTTTTGAGCTCAGGATGGGATATTGCTCCGATCACCATGCCGCTGAGGCAAGGAAAGCGACTCTATGCTTTCCCGGAAATTCGAAGGGGGAGAAATGATGAGTTTGATACCTTCAAAGGCCTTCCCGGGCTTTTGGCTGACATGCTCCCGGATAAATACGGAAACCGCCTGATAAATGCCTGGCTAGCGCAGAACGGCCGGCCGACCGACAGTCTCAATCCTGTGGAGTTGCTTTGTTTTATTGGCAAAAGGGGAGTGGGCGCTCTGGAAATCAAGCCGCCTCTTCGCCAGGAATCCGCCCAGGCCAGTTCGTTGGAAATAGAAAGTCTGGTAGGGATCGCAAATAAAATCCTGAATTCAAGGCAGGAATTTCGAACAGACCTTTCCAAAGAGGAAGAAGCTGCCTTGGCAGATATCCTGAAAATCGGTACTTCGGCTGGTGGTGCGAGAGCAAAGGCGGTCATTTCATTCAATCCCAAAACAGGAGAAGTCAAAAGTGGTCAGGTAAAAGCTCCAACTGGTTTTTCGCATTGGATCATCAAATTTGACGGAGTGACGGATACCCAATTTGGGGCTTCGACTGGGTATGGGCGTGTGGAAATGGCCTATTTTCTGATGGCAAGGGAAGCCGGAATTCAAATGAGTGAGAGCCGGCTTTTGGAAGAAAACGGGCGGGCGCATTTTATGACCAAGCGCTTTGACCGTACGGATGAAGGGGAGAAAATCCACATGCAGAGCCTTTGTGGGCTTAGGCATTTTGATTTCAATCAGGTGGGAGT
>DATIAI010000134.1:0-2325 GCA_035458065.1 Algoriphagus sp.
TAGTCCATGACGGTCGTGGCTCCGTAATGGACATCTCCGGAAAGCAAGATTACTTTTTTATAGGTATCCAGTCTGGCTATCAGCCGCTCAAAACCAGGCACACTGAATCCCCATGCTTCAAAATCAAAGTTCAGGTTGCCCCCGATAATGCCCGGATTGCCATCACTTTTGCTCTTCAATGAGATAATTGCAGTGGCTGCAGGCTGTACCAATTCCTCAAAGTTGGGCAGGCCCAATACCGGGCAGGGTGAAACCACAAAGACAAAGGGCGGATTGTCAGTGAGTGTGTCTGGAGTCTGGGTCAGGAGTGCACTTTCTGAAACCAGTTCCGGAACGGTATTCAGACTTTCGTAATGTCGCTGGGTGCGGGTATCCAAGACGATTGCCTGTGTGGCTCCGAGCTTGACATTATAGTTCCATTTCAAAGAAGCGGGTTGGCTGCCCATCCCCAACATGTTTTCCATTTTGTCAATCACCTCTGTTCGAAGGGTATTGAGATGACTGTTATTCACATACCGGAAGGCATATTCTCCCGCGTACAATAGAAACTGAGCTTTCTTTTTGGTGCTGTCAGTCATATCGTCAAAGATCATACTGATCGCTTCCTTGTATTCCTCGGGGTTGTTTCCCCAGTCCTGAAATACCGCATAGGCCATCATCGCGTTTCGGATGATGTCCCGGCCAAAAGGTTTGGAAAGCACCTGATTATTCCACCGCTTGGTGATGGCCCAGTCGTCGGTCACTTCGTGATCATCCATGATCATGTAAGTGGGGACGTTGGCAAGAACCCGGCTCACTTCCGGGAGCTTTTTCATAAAAGCCGCCATATCCACCAGTTCATGGCGCAAGGAGGATTTAGTCTCCTTCAGCCAGTTTTTGAATTTCTCAGAGTTGGAATCATTGAATTGGGCTTTGGTGATGCTGTCTTCGCTGAAGACAAATGCCTCTGTAGGACGGTTGCCCCGGATCAGATTGACCAGATTGGTATCTGCATCCACTCCGGTCCCATCGACGAATTTGTTGATGACTTCGTCCAGTTTTTCAGAAAGCTGCTCGGGGGTTGCATCTGCGATCTTCTTGATCTGTGCAATCATGTCGCCGCTCCAAGACCGGATATTCCAATACCTCAGGTAAGTACCTGCATACTCTTCGAAGCTGAGCAGGTGATTGGAGGCCGCCTGACTGGAGAATCCAGCAAATTTGTTGACCAGCCTTTGGCGAAAATAGGGCGGGTAATTGACCATATCCGCTTCGTGCTCTTGAGCAGCACCTCCATCGGTGTTGATTTTCATCTTTTCGGTATTAGGACCGAAGAGTGAACTCCCATCCATCGAGGCGATACTTCTCAGGAAAAAACCGGGAACTTCATCTGCGTAGATTTGATCTCCTGTGAGAAAAAGGGCCTGGGGACGCTTAAGAGGGTCACCGACATTTTCCTTGATTTTTTTATCCAACAATGCCAATGCATCCTGTCCATGGCCATGCATCTTTCTGCAACTTCCATGGACAATATTCATTTTGTCGGGTGTTTCTCCGGGTAAACAGAAAGAAGGTAAAACGTTCTTTTTATAACCGAGGGCAAGCTGAGGCCGATCACCTTCCGTTTTCTCGTCGGAGAGGAATTTGTCACTTAAAAAATCAAAATCCTGGGGTCCGTCACTGTCTCTGTACACCATATTATAGCTGTACACCTTGGTAGGATCAAGACCAGGACTTGGAATATCGACAGTGGCCAGGGTAATCCAAAGGTTTTGACCAAACTGAAGCGTATGTGTTTCAGCTTCAGCAATTGGGGTATTGCTTGTAGTGAAAAGTGTTCCGCTCGAATGCTCGATGTTGTCGCCTTCCCATATTTTCAATGTGACGTGCTGGTTGGACATGAAAGCTGCCCAGACCGAGACCTTGTTTTTCTCCACACGGCGGAGGATTGGACCACAAATCATTTTCTGGAATGGCATATAAAAATCCTTAATGCGTAAGTTTTAAAAAGCCTTGAGCAAAAAACATCTGTCTATCGAAAACAGGGGGTTCTGTCCAAGTTGACAAAAAGCTGTACAATAAAAACTGAATTAAATCTCCACCCAGATAGCCAGAGCAAGTATTCCTACAAAAAGGGAGATTAGCCAGTACCGAATCAAAAGTCCAGGTTTGACCTCAAAAAAGGACTCCAATGAAGAGCAAAAAGCACTAGAAGTAATGAATTCTAATTTAGATCCTTATGCCAAGCTAAGCAAATAATCTTTCACATAACCATGTTTTTTTTTAACTTTTTTCCGAAACGAAATTCATTTTAGTCTTATATCCAAAGGTGTTTATAAACTTACT
>DATIAI010000135.1:0-5329 GCA_035458065.1 Algoriphagus sp.
TTTCATCCGAAATTAGATTAAAATCGCATCAGCTTTTCGAAGCCAACCACTGATTCAATATTCGTGAAAATTACGCAGCTTCTTCCTTTCGTTCTGATTTTGGCTTTGGGAATTCTCCTTTTTCCTTCCCAAGCTTTTGCCCAAGATCAGCAAGATAAAAAAGTCATCCAGCTCTCTGGGATTATCCTAAATGCAGACAGTACCGATGCAGTTCCAGGTGTGAATATTTATGTTCCTAAGAAAGGAAGAGGTACTTCCAGCGGCCGATTTGGATATTTTTCCATGCCTGTATTAGAAGGTGACAGTGTGGTGTTCAGTTTTATCGGATTGAAAAAGCAAACTTTCAAAGTTCCTGACAAAGTTGAAAACGATCGAATCAGCCTAATTTTGACCATGGAAGTGGACGAAATTGCCCTTGCGGAGATAGAGGTAATGCCATACCCGACCGAGGAAGAATTCAAGCAGGCAATCATTGCCATGAATGTGGTGGATCCTATGTCGATCAGCCGGGCAAATATGAGTCCCGAAATGCTTCTCCGATGGGCCGAGTCTATGCCGGCATCGGGCGGGGAAAATTTCCGGTATTTCCAGCAGGGTCAAATGCTGCAAAACCAGGATCTCTACGGCCCAAGACCACTCCGAATCCTCGATCCATTTGCCTGGTCACAGTTTATCCGATCTATCAAGCGGGGTGATCTGAAGAGCAAAAACTAAAAGGGAATCCTCAGGCATTTATTTCTCTTGGCAAATGGAACCTTAATTGAGAGATTCTTAGAGCCGATTTCAAATAAATCCTTGACAAACATTTGGTGAGATTTATATAAAAGGATATCTTTGTGCCTCATTTCGAAAAGGCATTAGAAAACTAGCTATATCATGAAGAAAGATATTCATCCTAAGTACAGAGACGTTGTGTTCTATGACACTTCCAGCGAGTTTAAGTTTTTGACCAGATCTACTATCGAGACTAGTGAAACTATCGAGTGGACAGACGGTAAAACTTACCCTGTATTCAAAATTGAAGTGAGCGCTGAGTCTCACCCATTCTACACCGGTAAGAAAATGCTTCTTGATACCGCTGGTCGTGTGGAGAAATTCAACAAAAGATACGCGAAGAAGTAATTCTAAGCGGCGATCGCCGAAAAAGTCTCCCGGGGCATGGATTCCGGGAGACTTTTTTATTTTTGCCCTATGAACCAAATCCTATTGTTTGACGACCCTGCCATCCGGGGATCATTGCTACCCTTTACTTTTACCCGGCCGGTCGCGGATATTCGGGTGGGTATTCTGAAAATCTCCGAGAAATGGGAAAAATATACAGGATTGGAGGCCTCTTTTCTGACCCAAGATTACCTTCAAAAAAAATTCCCCAGAACTTTAGGTCTAGCATTGGGCATTAATGGGGCTTGGTTGCCTGACACAGATTCTTTTGAAATATTGAAAAGCCTAAAACCAAATCAGGCTCTTTTTTGGGGAAAGACTCTTTTGGCAACTTTTATCGGAGAAACTGAAAAGAATCTTGCTTTTGCTTCCGACAAGGAAGCTGTACAGCTAGAAAAGGAGCCCATTTTGCTTCAAAAAACCTGGAACATTTTCCAATACAATGCGGCCGAAATAAAAAAAGACTTTGCCCTAATCACCAAAGGGAGAGTGTCACAACCCATCGACGATCCACATACGATTGTTTATGCGCCGGAAAATATCTTTATCGAAGAAGGTGCTAAGATTAGGGCCGCAGTGCTTAATGCGGAAAATGGCCCGATCTATATTGGCAAAAACACTGAAGTCCAGGAAGGCGCTTTGATTCGAGGTTCTTTTGCGCTGTGCGAAGGATCCATCGTAAACATGGGAGCCAAACTCCGGGGAGACACTACCGTTGGGCCTTTTTCGAAGATAGGAGGAGAAGTTTCCAATTCGGTGCTTTTTGGCTATTCCAACAAAAGTCACGAAGGCTACCTTGGCAACTCCGTCCTGGGGGAATGGTGTAATCTTGGCGCTGATACCAACACTTCCAACCTGAAAAACAACTACGCTCACGTCAAACTTTGGGATTACACCAAAGGCGGATTCGTAAATACCGGTCTGCAATTCTGCGGCCTGATGATGGGTGACCATTCCAAATGCGGAATCAATACCATGTTTAATACTGGTACGGTCGTGGGTGTGGGAGCTTTGGTTTTCGGAGAGGGGTACCCCAGAAATTTCATCCCATCCTTTGCATGGGGAGGCGCTGCAGGTTTTTCTACTTTTACCATGTCCAAATTTGATGAGACAGCAACTGCTGTTTTGGCCCGAAGGGGTAAGGACTGGACTCAAATCGACAAAGAAATTATGGATAGGGTTTTTGAATTGACCAAATCCTATAGAATTTGGGATAAAACTTCCTGATCAATCCTATTATGCAGTTTGCAGAAATACCCGGCCTCCCGGAAACCAAAGAAAAATTGCTCAATGCCGTCAAGTTTAATCATTTGGCGCATGCACTGCTTTTTCATGGACCCGAAGGTTCGGCAAATTTAACTTTGGCACTGGCCTTGACCACTTTTCTTTACTGTGAAAATCGGACTGAAACAGATTCCTGCGGGACTTGTGCTTCCTGTCAGCGAATGAAACGGCTGGTGATGCCGGATTTGAATTTCGCTTTTCCGGTCATTGCCAAGCAAAAAGATGATGGAGAAGACGATGACGAGGAAAAAACCGATGTTTTGACCAACTGGAGGAAATTTGTGACAGCCCAGCCATACGGCAATGTCCATGATTTCATTTACTTCAATGGATTTGAAAAAAAGCAGCTGAATATCTCCAAAGCCTCAGCAAGGAAAATGATTCAGGCGCTGTCGCTCATGTCTTTTGAGGGAGGGTATAAAATCATGCTGATCTGGGCTCCGGAATTTTTGCATCCCTCTGCAGCCAATGCTTTGCTGAAAATCATCGAGGAACCGCCTGCGAAAACCCTATTCATGCTGGTGACTTCACAAGCGGATCAGCTCTTGACCACTATTCTTTCCAGAACCCAGAAAATCCAGGTTCGGGCTTTTTCAGACCAGGAAATCAGAACTCATCTGGTCAATGCCGGGCTTTGCGAAAGCAAAGCTGCAGAACAAATAGCCATGCTAGCTGATGGTAATCTCCGCGAGGCTTATCGGATGATAGATCAGGTGGAGGATAAGCAGGTTAAGCAGATCCGGGATTGGTTTCGGCTTTGCGCCACCAAAAATTTAAAGGAAATCTTTGAGGAGGCCGACAAGTTTCACAAGTTTGACAAAGAAGCCCAAAAGTCACTTCTGCTCACCGGTCTGAATGTGACCCGGGAGATTTTGCTCAAAAATTTTGATCTCGATCAATTGCTCCGGACTACGGAGGAAGACCGTAAATTCATTGAAAATATCAGTAAAAAGATACTCAATGAGGACCATGCGGTGAAACTATATGAGTCATTCAATGAGGCCCATTACCATCTGGAAAGAAACGGAAACGCCAAAATGATCTTCACCGACCTTTCTATGGATATTTTGGTCATGATGTCCAAAAAATGAAACTATGGGGAAAAAGATCATCGGCAGAAAAGAGAAAATCTCTATTCCCAAACTTGGACTTAAACTAGTTTGGGCAAAAATTGACACCGGAGCTTACACCAGCAGTTTACATGCGGAGCATATTCGGGAAGAATTAAAAGACGGCAAAAAAGTACTTTGTTTTGAAGTCCTGATGCCGGGGCACAAAGATTTCACAGGAAAGGCATTAACCTTTGAAAAATACCGTGAAAAAAAAGTGAAAAACTCTTTTGGTCAGGCGGAGACACGGTTTCTGATCATGACCAAAATCAGAATTGCCGGGGAGACTTTTCCGGCAGAATTTACGCTTTCGGATCGCTCCAGTATGAAAAACTCCATACTTCTGGGGAGAAAAATCCTTCAGGACAAGTTCCTCGTGGATGTGAATGGAGCTAACCTTTCCAAAGCTTACCGCAAGAAAAAATGAAATCGAGAATGACCAAGAATTTCACAAAGTGGGAGGATTATATGCAATGTGAGATTCTCCCAATCCGCCGCGGCGGACGGGACAGGTTATGTGGCCATTTAAAATCTATTTTAAGCACATGAAAATTGCTGTCCTTTCGAGGAATTCAAATTTATACTCCACCCGTCGACTAGTCGAGGAGATCAGGAGCGCCGGGCACGATGCGATCATAGTCGATCACAGCCTTTGTGATCTGATTATTGAGCAAGATGGTCCTTCGATTATTTACAAGGGGCAAAAACTTGAAGGCGTCGATGCAATCATTCCGAGAATCGGAGCTTCCGTGACTTTTTATGGTACTGCAGTGGTCCGTCAGTTTGAGCTGATGGGTGCATTCTCGGCGGTTAACTCCCAGGCAATTGTCCGAAGCCGGGACAAACTCAGGAGTTTGCAGATCCTTTCCAAAAACGGACTGGGCATGCCAAAGACTGCTTTCACCAATTTTTCAAAGGGCGGAGAAAGGGCGCTGATCGAACAAGTAGGCGGAGCGCCGCTGATCATCAAATTGCTTGAAGGAACACAGGGTTTGGGTGTAGTTTTGGCAGAAACCAAAAAAGCAGCTCAGTCTGTGGTTGAGGCTTTTCATGGATTGAAGGCTAGAATCATTGTTCAGGAATTTATCAAAGAAGCAAAGGGAGCCGATATTCGGGCTTTTGTCGTCAATGGAAAAGTGGTCGGTGCAATGAAACGCCAAGGAGCAGAAGGAGAATTCCGGTCCAATCTTCACAGAGGTGGAGTAGCTACAGTAATTAAGCTTTCCCGACTGGAAAAACAGGCAGCCCTGAATGCCGCAAAAGCACTTGGTTTGGATGTTGCTGGAGTGGATATGCTTCAGTCTGCAAGAGGGCCGCTGATTTTGGAAGTGAACAGTTCGCCTGGACTGGAGGGAATCGAGCAGGCCACTGGGGTAAATATTGCCGGTGAAATCATCAAATATGTCACATCTGGAGTGAAAAAGAAGACCTCCAATCGCGATAAGCATCAATGAGTAGAAAAGTAAAAATCGGAACCAGAGGAAGTAAGCTGGCACTTTGGCAGGCCTATCACGTGGAAGACTTGCTCAAAAATAAAGGTGTCGAATCTGAGATTGTCATCATAGATACCAAGGGGGATCAGGTGCTGGATGTGTCCATTGCCAAAATCGGAAGTAAAGGGGTTTTTACCCAAGAGTTGGAAGATCAGTTGTTGGATGGCAGGATTGACATCGCCGTTCATTCAGCCAAGGACATGCAGTCCAGCCTTGCAGATGAATTTGAATTGATTGCTTTTACAAAGCGGGAAAAAGAAAACGATATTCTTCTTTCTGCAA